>WFZK01000001.1 GCA_015489595.1 Candidatus Dojkabacteria bacterium
CCTCCTGGAATATTTCGGCTAGTCCTTCGTATATTAAAGAATCGAGAAGAGTCTCCCATTTGTGGTACCTACGGATTGCGGCATGATTGTATTCGTGGGCGACTACACTAAATAGAGGTGTTCTTATTTGTCTGGCTTCAGGATGTATGAAGATGTGGATGGTGTTTTGCCAAGGGCAGAAGCCGGTTATCCCCTCCGTCTTTTCTTTTACCGTGGGGTTGAATGTGGGGAAGAGGAAGATATATACAGGGCCTATCGGTAGTTTTTTCTGGCATTCTACGAGTACCCCTTGGATATAATCTTTTGCGGTCTCGAATGCTAACGGCGGTTGGGAGTGGAGCCTACTTTTCATTGCGCCGTTGAGCATCTTATATCTTAAAAATTGAGCCAAGAATCTCTTTGTGCTAAACCCTGCAAAACCTACGCGTGTTTCAGTTACATTAGCAAGTATTGTTTTGATTAATTTTTGGGGTATTTGAGCTTTTTCGTCTAAGAAGTAGTAAAGATAGCCTAAAATCTTTTTTGGGGCATGTTTAAGGAGAGCTTTCTGCATGGGAATATTTTAACACAAGAGTATGCCAGAATATGGGGAAATGTAGTCATAGGTCAGGTGTTGATCCTCTACAGATTTAGAGCTAGTTTGGGTTTTTGCAACGATGGGTAACCTGTGAGGAGGTGCTTAATAACCGACTCTTTCCCCGGTTTTTTCTCCAGTTAGGGCATTAATTTCAATCCATAAAGGTTCCTTGTTTTCCCGACTACATTTCACATTCCATGTGTCGCCTGTGATCCCTAGCCAATAATTTTGGCAGTTTTCTTTTAAGAGATATTTATTTGCTATGTTCATCACAGCGTCGGAATTGATCCAGTTATCTACGATTTTGCTTAAAGACATATGAGCTCCTTCACTGCCTCCTTTAAACTTGCCGTCAGTGATGGATATTCTATAGTCTTGGTTCTTGCTGGGAGAATAGAACCTCACCTTCCACATGCTAGACTTCCCATCCGTGCTCTTTGTGCCTATGTAGTTGGTAATCTCGACCAGGTAGGCATCGTTTGCCCACTTTTTTGCATAAGGTAGTGCTATTCTGTAGGCCTTTCTTGCGAGGATTTCTCCTTTTTCTGGAGTTGCTCTTTGGGTTTCTTCAGTTTCTGTTTCGGATTTACTCTTCCTGTGACCAGAGAAGTAGGTTTTTGACATGAATAAGAATCCGATACCTACAAATAGAACAGCCAAGACCGCTGCGGCTTTTAGCTTGGTATTTTGCATAACATCTTCCTTTAACTTAGATGGAGCTTACCGAATATTGAAACCAAAATTTAGAGTAAAGGGCTGGGTTTTCCCGAGTAGCTTATCTCCTTCTGAGAATTTTCTACGGTAGTAGAGTGAAATTTCGCAAGAAAGGGGGTGAGGGGTGTTGGTTGTTGGGAGTAATTTCCCGTGTTTTAGTAAAATTTCGGAGAAGGCGCTTCCACAGAAGTGTATTTTAATTTGGCCTGTGGCTCCTGGTGGGATTGATTCGAATGGATCAAATCGAGCTGTATTGTAACCCTGTGTGGCTGAGCACTTAGCTCTGCTGTCCACAGTAGTCCAGCAGGCACTCTCTTTATTGGGGTTCTGGCAGCAAATGCTGAAAAAATAAATGTCATCTTTGTTCCAGCCTTTATCAAAAGGTAAAAATCTTTCCGCTCTGATGGTCTCTGTTGCTCTATTTGTAAGCTTAAGTATGAATAAGTAGGGTTTATAGAAATCGTCTATTACCTCTGGCTTTTGGATAATGCTTATCTGAACCGGAGTATTACCCTTTTGCAGTGTGGGCATCGGACTCTGGGAGGCGCTGTTGCCGATGGTTATTTTGCCTTCTAGTTGGAGTGCCGCAATTTTCCATTTGCCGTTCTCTTTGATCAGTTTATATTCTGCGTGGATAGTAGATCCGTTTTGTCCCGTTAGAGTGGCTTTTACAGAGGCTTTTTTGCCATTCTCTATTCCCCAGGAGTTAAACCGTGCCGTTTTGTTGTGGTACAGAGCCGTATGTTCACGGATGAATTGCTTAAATTGTTCTAGGCTTACGTTTTTCTGAAACTCTTTGGTGGTGTAATCATAATAAGCTTTTTCTAAGTTGCCGGTTTTTATTGCGTTTAGTTGGGAAGCAATGGTATTTGTTACAGGTTTGCCAAGGGAAAAGATTATAGCTAGCCCTGCAATAACTATACCGATAAAGGCTAAAAATTTTTTAGATTGTTTCACCTATCTGATGGTAGCACATTTGGGGCGTTTTTGTATAGGATAGTTGCGGTGGAGAGAGCATAGTTTAGTTGATATCTGTAGGGCGGCCTATCTTGATTAGTGCGTGTCTTGGTTCTGATCCTTCTCTATTAATTTTCTAACGTATTCTGACATTGACACCCCGTAGAATTTCGCCTTCTTCTCCAGATGTTTTTTGTGCTCGTCTGAGATAAATAGATTAAATCGGTTGCGTAGCCGATGTTTCTCTACGTGTCTTAAAAATTTATCTATTTCGTCAGGAAGTGTAAAGTTAGTATATTTTGCGCCAAAAAAGTTCGGCTGGTCTATCAGTCTGCTGTAGTCTCTAAACTTTGAGAGTACCAATACGGGTTTGTTTTGAGAGAGTGCATACATGGCCTCAAATCCTAGCCTAAAACTTTGATAGCTAGCTTCGATAATTACGCCGTCTGCTTCGAAAATCGCCCGCTTTACTCCCCGATCATTTACATACCTATACTTACCTTCGGCTGTGGTCAGATCCATTTTTAAATGTTTGAGTTCTTTTGGGTAGTGGTCCTTCTTTATCGTTGTAATAAGCTTAATAGAGTCGTGACTTTCTAACTCTTTTAATACCCTAAAATAGGTGTCTCTAGCTTTAGGATCGCTATGGAGTGCTGAGCGCGAAACAGTAAAAAAGATCTTTGTTTTCATACATACTTACGTATAAATTTTCTGAAGCTAAACGATTTTAACATTAAAATTAGAGAATATCAATTGTATGTTTATGCATATGGATGACCATCTGGCCCAGATTGTTCCATTTATTGCAAAGGTCGTAGATGGAGAAAGTCTAACCACTGCTCAAGCGCAGCAGGCTTTTGAAACTATCTTCATGTACGACAAGTGGGGTTATCATTTTTTGGCTTTAATTACAGCGTTGCATACAAAAGGGGAAACAGCTAACGAGCTTTTTGGCTTAATTAAAGCTCGTCTAAAGCTCGGTGCAAAGATTAAGTTAGACATTCCGGCAGATCTAGTCACAGATCTCTCAGGCTCAGGCGGAGGGAAAATTAGGACCTTTAATGTAAGTACAACTGCGAGTTTTATTGTTGCAGCTGCAGGTTTTAAGGTTTTAAAGAATGCGTATTGGGCAGTTACAGGTCTTACGGGAAGCGCCGACATTTTCGAAGCTTTTGGAATAAGAATAAAAGACCTTAATAAAAAGAAGATTGCCCGCGCTTTAAAAAAGGTGGGGATCTCTCCGATTTTCTATCCACTTATTAGTCCCAAGCTTAGAAACAGAGGAGAGCTCTCGCGCAAGATTTTTCTTAAGGCAGGTATTAAGATTAGGACCCCTTTTCACCTAGTGACCAATCTCATTTCGCCAGTGCATATGAGGTATAGGATTTATGGACTTTATGACAAGGACTACCTAGAGACTACATCTAAGCTTTTTATTAAGCTAGGATATAAGAGAACCTTAACATTCTGGGCAGAAGGCGGTCTTGCTGAGATTTCGAATTTTGGTAAAACGATTGTAGTAGAGCAGGCAGGCAAGAGGATAGAGAGGTATGAGATTACCCCTGAGGATCTTGGGCTAAAGCGCGCAAGAGTAGAAGATATTGTAACTCTAAGCCGGCAGGAAAACATCAAAACTTTTCTGAGAATTCTAATGGGTAAAGAGCAGGGCCCTAAAGCAGATCTGGTAGCAGCCAACGCGGGAGCTGCGTTTTATGTTATGAGAAAGGTAAGTTCTCTTAAAGATGGAGTAAATCTGGCGAGAAAGTTAATCGCCCAGGGGGATGGATTTAAGGTATTAAAGAAGATTGTGGCGGAGATGGGGGATAAAAGGGAACTTAGCGCCTGGTTAGAAGGAATAGGTTAAAGACGCTTTTATTAACTGTACCTTTTATTAATAGCATTGGTGCTTGTTTGCCTGAACCGTCAGGTGGGTGTAAAGCCAAGTTTACAGCATCTTGAAAGGAATGATACACTTCTTTAATGGATACGCAGTATCGTTCTCGGATATTGGAGAAGATAAAAGGATATCTGGAGGAACTTGATAAGAATGATTTTTCTCATAATAGTAGCCATATCTTTCGAGTAGAGAGACTTGCCAAGAGGATTGCTTCAGAAGAGGGAGCAGACCTAGAGATAATTGAGGCGGCCTCTCTGCTTTTCGATATAGCAAGAGATCTCGAGGATAAAGGCATAGTAGAAGACCATGCTACAGAAGGGGCTAGGGTCGCTAGGAAGGTGTTGTCAGAGATCGGTTTTCCGCACGATAAGATCGAGGCTGTTTGTCATGCTATTTATGTGCATAGGCGTAGTAAGAACAGGAAACCGCAAACTTTAGAGGCGAAGATCTTACAAGACGCTGACTATCTAGATGCTATGGGGGCTGTGGATGTTGCTAGGGTAATCGCTAGTGCGCTTCAGTCTAAGAAATATAGCAAGCCGATCTATAAGGAAGGGCGCGATGATGACGCCGATCCTCATTATTCCGCTATTCATTTTCTCATCTATAAGCTAAGACACCCTAAACATCAGCCTGAGAATTTTCACACCAAGACCGGCAGAAAATTAGCCAAAGAGAGATACAAATTCATGAAAGAGTTTGTGGAGAGGTTCATCGACGAGTGGTACGGGAGAAGGTAAGTTGCGGTGGGGGCCTGCTGACGGTCTGTCTCTGTGCTACAATCCTTTATGTCGTATCTTGCTGAATACAAAAAGAGCGATTTTAAGAGGCTAACTTGGGAGGAGTATGGAAAAACCCTAGAAGTTCTTTATCGCAAGGTGGCTTTGTATCTTAAGGAACATGAACTTAGGGTGGAGGCGGTTATCCCGATCCTGCGTGCTGGAGCCTTCCCAGGTACCTATTTGGCTTATAGGCTTCATATCCTCAGGCTTCTACCGGTTCAGTACCATTATCACTTTGAAAAAGGCAAGGCTTTTTTCCGTCAGATCCTTGATTTACCTGAAGCTATCCCTGATTTGTCGCAAAGACCTACCCTGTTGGTGGTTGAAGGCAACCATCGTTTTGGGTTAACGGCTCAAACTGCGATAGCAGACATAAAAAAGAGATTTCCTAGGGCAAAGATACTCTACGCAGCGGATCATATGGACTATTCTTTTCGAAAAATCGAAGGGGCGGATGCCGTATTTTTTGGGAAGTTAACGAATGAGACGCGTCAGCTTCCCTGTGATGAGGCTCGAGAAAAGGGTATAAATCCCCTCTCCGAACTTTTTCCGTGGGAAGATCTAGATGAGGAGTGGACAACGGTGCAAGGGAAGCAGTTTAAGTATACAGATCTTGAAGTTCTTGTTAAAGGGAAAATTAAAAGGGAGATTACCCTATAGCTAATATTGTTGGCGTTTCAAGATTTTAAGTTGCAGGGAATTCACTGAGCTGTGGTGATTTTCCTAGCTGGGAGGTCTAAGAGCATCCTTGGGTAAATTAGCCGGAGGTATATACACAGATGCGCTTTGGACCTGCAGCTAGGCAAGAATTTCAATCTCGGCGGGATCTATCCTTTTCCCAATAAGATCTTCTCTCTCGCCGGTCTTTATATTGTTCCCCAGGCTCAGGTAAGTTCCATCTTGGCTTTCATAATCCCACCAAACTTCCATGCTACCTTTTTTGTATTGTCCTTTGCCTGAGACCTTCTCGGCCACACATAGTTCGCTATAGCCGAATGCGAATTCTTTATCTTCCACCTTCACTGTGGGAGTTATTTCGTCTATATTGCTCTCAAAGATGTGTACTAAGATAAACTGCCCACTTCCCGGATCTTCCGCAAGTCTGTAATTTGAGTCTCCAGTTTTATCTACGAGTGTGTATTTGTGATAGTGTCCTCCGCTTCTTAGCATACGCCACTTAACTATTTGGGCTATAGTGTAAACCTTTCCCTCTATTTTGACCTTCATTCCTGGAGTGGCCTGGGCAATAAATTCTTCAAGGGTCATACGGGATTCTAGCAGAAGGCTGTCTATATGTGTAGTGAGTTCTGGGGCTGGGGCAAAAATCGACTTTTTTTCGATTTTTGCCCCAGCCCCTTTACTACTTTGATTAACCAGGAGCGCTGTAATAAAATAAGATATGTCTTTCACCCTAGCCGCCCATTTTAAAAAGGAATTGAAAAGAGGGGAGTTAATCCCAAAGGGTGAGACCCCAGAGATTACAGTGATAATTACCCCTTTGAAGGTTTATCTGGGCGCAGTTTTAGTGGTCGGCCTTGGGGCTCTTGTGGCGGAGATTACCTCCGGGATGGGTTCTCTGTGGGTAAAGTATCCCCTCATAGCTGTCGGAGCTATCGCATTTTCATTGTTATTACAAAGATTGATAGGGATTTTTGATCGGTATGGTCTTGTGATCACCTCAGAGAATCTGTACCTTTTCAAAATTTCACCCCGCGGAATTCATAGCTTCCGGATAGCTCTTGTTTTTAAGGAGGCTCTAACACGTCCGGCTAAAGTTAGAGTGGGAAGGTCCTGGCTGGGACTTAACATCGAATTCAGAAAGGCAAGAGCGGGTCCTGTAAAAGGGCTAGCTTCGTATAAAGAACCTCAGGATGATAAAGAATTCGCCGCAAGAATAGCTACTTTAGTTAAGACAACTGATTAGCCTAAAGCGCAGGTCTTACTATTTTCGTGTTTTTATACCTCTGTTGCCTTGTCCCACACGGAGTAAAAGTAATCTCGCATGGCCTTAGCTAGGCCTTGACTTTTTATGAGTATTCCTATTCTTTCGTTCGTCTGCTGTGGGTTGTTTACCACCAATAGTACTGCTGTGCCGTCAAAAACCCCTAGATGAAATCCCCAGTCAGGATAGTGGCGCACCTCTATTCCATTTTTCTTAAAGTTTTCAATTATCTCTTTGTTGGTCTGATCGTATTTGTGGACAATAAGTCTGATTTTAACTCCGCGATTAGTGGCTTTTTTGATAGCTAGTAAGAGGTCTTGCGATATCGGCTCGCCGATTGAGATAAATAATCCTTCTTTTTTTAGCTTAGAGACCAGTCTGGCAGTGGTAAGATAGGTTGGTTCTTTGCCAAAGATTACCCTTATCTGTGTTGGATTCTTGGGTGGTGAGTGTAGATATTCGATAAATTGCTCAGCTTGTCTTTGTATCGCAAGCGCTTGGTTTTTCGCGAAGGAAAGTAGAGATATGCTTGGGGAGATGGCATGGAACACTTTGGGGCTTGAGTTGCTTATAGAGACTAAGCCCTTCTCTGAAAGCTTCCTGGCTGTTCTATAAACAGCATTAGGTAAGATTTTTAGGTGGCTTGATATACTTTTGGCTGTGAGTGGCCCTTCCCGCAGGAGTAGGAGGTAGATTTGGGCTTCTTGTTCCGAGAGTCCGAGTTTAACCAGTTGAAGGATCTGTTGTTTATTCATTTCTGCCATTTGTAGGGTTTTACAGTTTAGCCTATCAAAATTTTAACCTGGTGAGGTTAAAATTTCAATCCCGTAGTTAAATCTTCTATGAATAAAACAAAGATCGTATGGTTTAAAACCGTAGAACGCCCTGGAAGCGTACTGAAGGCAAGTTTGTTTATTGCAGGGCTGGATAAGCTGTTTATAAACTATGGACTTGGGAGGGTTAGGCTGATGTTTGTTGGGCAAAAAGGTGTACTGTCGTGGTACTTTGATAAGGATCAATATGAGAAGTTCGGACACGTAGTTAAAGAAAAGTTTAATTCCCTAACAAAACTTAAGAAATTCGCTGAACGGGTACGCAGGATTTCAGATACGATAGTGAGGGTCTCTTCTCGCTTGAAGCGCAGTGATTTGTCTGACCTTTCTAGCTCTCAGCTTGCTTCTTTAGCAGAGAAGTTTCACCGTGCCTTTTTAGAGTCTCCCTTGATCTTCTGGGGCTTTCTTTTTCTGGAGAGCAGGCCAGCGGAGCTTTTAAGAACCTGGCTTAGAGGTAAGGTCGGAGATAGTACACAGATAGAGAGAATCATCAAGCTTCTTAGTGTCCCTTTAAGGCCCCTTGAAGCTCAGATAGAAGAAGCAGAGCTTTTAAAAATTAGAACAAAATGGCCAGATAAGGAAAAGGTGCGGAAGCTTTTGTCAGCGCATGTTAAAAAGTTTGCATATTTGCCAGTATATGATTTTAATTTAGATCCGTGGGTTTATAAGGATTTTTTGGCCAGATTAAAACAGCTTCCAGCCAACGCTGCTGAAGTTCTTAAGCTTAAGAAGACAGAGCAAAAAAGACAAAAGGCAGAAATACAAGAGGTTTTGCAGAGATTTAGAGACACGAAGATAAGAAAATTGGCCACCCTGCTTGAGGAGTTTATTTGGCTTAGAACGTACAGGACAGATGCCTTAAGGAAGGCTTTCTATAACTTTCTCCCAATCCTTGAGGAGGTAGCCAGGCGTTTTGGATTTAGAGATCGTAAGATTGCTGCTATGATGTCGATAGATGAGCTTATAGGGTCCCTTAAAGGTACTCTTACCATAGGCGAGGAGGAGTTGCTGAGGCGACAAAAAGCTTTTATACTTCTAAAAAAGAGTTTAGGCTATAAGATTATCAGCGGCTCTAAAAAAGTGGCCAGAATTTTAAAAGCCGAACTTACTAGTGTGAAAAGGAGGAAGAAGATTCGGGGACTTAGCGCCTTTCCTGGTCGTGTTGTGGGGAAGGTTGTAAAGGTTCGTACAGTTGCGGAGGTGGCTAAAATGAGAGAAGGGAGTATTCTGGTCTCTCCTATGACTACCCCAGAGATGGTACTTGCTATGCAAAAAGCCTCTGCTATAGTCACAGACGAGGGTGGAATTACCAGCCATGCAGCCATTGTGGCAAGAGAGCTAGGGAAACCATGTGTAGTTGGTACGAAGGTAGCGACTCAGGTTTTAAAAGACGGGGATATAGTAGAGGTGGATGCGGATAAAGGAGAGGTGAGGATTTTGGGGAGAAATAGTACAATTGACGAGAATGCGGTTCGTAAAAAATCTAAGCGAGCTTGACTCTAGCTTAGCAAAATTAGCAGGTGGTAAGGGGGCGAATTTAGGGGAATTGCTAAAGATAGGGATGCCTGTGCCTGAAGGGTTTGTAGTGCTGACATCGGCATTTGAAACTTTCCTGCAGCAGGCTGGATTAAAAGAGAAGATAGATAGGATTTCCCGAGGGTTAAATCCCGAAATTGATTCTGTAAGGTTTGTCTCGGCCAAGATAAGAGATCTGATCCTAAAGGCTGAGGTTCCAAACGAGGTTGAAATGGAGGTGGTTTACGCTTTAGATGCTTTGTACAGTCTAGGGGCGCGGTCCTTTGCTGTTAGGAGTTCAGCGACTGTAGAGGATTCTAAAGAAGCTTCCTGGGCAGGTCAGTTGGAGAGTTTTTTACATCTTCCTAAAGATAAGGTGATTGAGGGGATAAAGAAGTGTTGGGCCTCTATATTTTCTCCCAGAGCGCTGGTGTATAGGTTTCACAAAGGGAGAAGTTTGGATCAGATGGCAGTAGCTGTTGTGGTTCAGTGGATGATAAATGCTGAAAAAGCTGGGGTGTGTTTCACTATCAACCCGGTTACCAGGGATTATTCTCAGATGATAATAGAGGCCTGCTGGGGTTTAGGAGAGGCCTTGGTGTCAGGCAAGGTAACGCCGGATACGTATGTCATAGAAAAGGATGGCCTAAAAATCGTTCAGGGTATTTTAAATCCCCAAGCTTATATGGTGGTAGATGGAGCAGGAGGAACCAAGATGGCGCCAGTGCCAGCGGCTCTAAGGGAGTCCCCTAAGCTTTCTGATAGAGAGCTTAACACCTTAGCAAGGTTGTGTCTTAAAATAGAGAAGTATTTTGGGCATCCCTGCGACATCGAGTGGGTTTCTGATGGTAAGAGATTTTATGTAGTTCAAGCCAGGCCAGTGACGGTGGTCTAGATTAGGGTGGGCCTGGTGCGGATGTAACACTGCCCCGCTGCTGGGGACTGGCTCTTACAGTGTTGTTGGGTTTTTAGGCCTTCTAAATATTCCCCACCACAATGTTCGGGTGTATGTTCTGTCTAGAAACCGGTCCTTAAAGCTTTTCTGTTCCAGGGCCACTAGCTCCCACCTCGAATAAATCTGCAGGAGCTTTTGTTTTGTAAATATCCTCTCAACTAAGCCAAGTTCAGGGACTTTGTAGAAACCATCTTCGTTGACTTTGTCTTTTAAATATTCATCAGCTGGGCTATGAACGTAGGTTAGGAATAATCCGTTCGGTTTTATTATGCGGTAAAGCTCTTTTTCGAACTTGACAATTTCATTATCGTCTAAAGATACGGTGGTTACAATATCAATTGCCCACTCAAACGTCGCATTAGAGAATGGAAGTTTTTCGGCGATATCAGCCTTTATTACCTTTACATTTCTTAGTTGATTTTTTCTTACTTTGCTAAGCATCACAGCGATGGCAGGATCCGCGAATTCCACACCAGTTACACTAAATCCAAGCTTAGCTAAATAGATTAAGTTACGCCCTGTGCCTGCTCCGATATCTAGCACGTTTTGTCCGAGTTGAATGTTATGTTGCCTGCAGAAGTCTAGAAAACTAACAACTGCTGAGGAAGGAGTCTGTCGGGTTGTTGTCGGGATAGCTCTAATCTTTGTATACTCTTTTTCCCAGGCTTTAAGTTGGGACATGATGTATTTTAGCCTACTTCGAAGAAGTAGAATTTCATTGTGATCAGCATAGTGCCTGGCGTATAATCTGATGTGTTAAAGATACAGCGCAAAGTTAAGGCCCTTTACAAAAAGAAGGGCTGGAAAACAGCTCCCCCTTTGCTTATTTTAGCTATACAGGAAGAGCTCGGCGAGGTTGCAAAAAGGTGGCTAAGAGAAAGTAAGGGCTATAAAAAGTTATCCTCTGCCAAGGCGGATTCTACACTGTTTGAAGAGATAGGAGACTTAGGCAATCTTCTCCTTGCGCTCTGTAATGCTCTTGGCATTGATTTTGAAAAGGCAGTTGAGAATACTATAGAGAAGGTTTTAGAAAAAAGAGGAGGTAGTGGTTAATTGGCGAGGTGCCCTACTCGGTTTTTCTAAGAAGGGTTGTTTTCTAGGTACCTTAGAATACCTAAGCTTTTTGTAGTACAATGCAAAATGCGGGTTTTGGCAATTGCAGATAGGCCGCCTAGAAAGAGTATAATAGAAACAGTAAGAGAGTATGAGATAGAGCTTATTTGCACATTAGGAGATTTAACCTATTTTGATCTAATAGAATTGGAGAGGATTAATGATATTCCCAAAATTGGGGTCTACGGGAATCACGATTCTAGGAATTATCTCGAGAGTTTAGGAATTATAAATCTTCACCTCCGCATATTTAGTTTTAAAGGGTTCGTGTTCGGAGGTTTTGAAGGATGCGTGAGGTATAAGGAGGATCCAGCGGCAGTGATGTATACGCAGGAAGAAGCCGAGTCTATGCTTAGAGATTTTCCGTGCGTAGATGTATTTGTTTCGCACGCTCCTCCCTTTGGAATTAATGATGAACCAGATCAGCTCGCTCATCAAGGTTTCAAAGCAGTAAGAGAGTATGTGCACAGATGTAAGCCGAGATATTTGTTGCATGGGCATACGTATCCAGAAAAACCCGTAGAGTTTTTAGACAATACTCGAATTATTTATGTATATCGAGATCAGGTCCTAACTCTCTAGCCTGTGGATGATAGGCCTATTTGATTTTTCTTTCGATTACCACCTCCGCAGGAGTTGAGTTCTTGGCTGTTTTTAACAGCTGGATAATATATTCAGCCACCTCTTCTGGGGGGATAAAATCTTTTATTTCTTCTTTGGTTTTTATTCCCTTCCAGAAGTGTTCGGATTTCATACCTCCAGGGTAGATACCAATTACACGGATCCCTTTTGGGGCAAGCTCTAGTCGTAGACTGTTCGTAAATCCTGCAAGCCCCCATTTTGAGGCACAATAGACAGTTTCGTTGACTCTTGCCTTTTTGCCCGAGGTTGAGATTATATTCACGATGAAGGGGGATTTTGAGTTTTCAAGCTTAGTTATAGAGTATTTGCAGATATAAATAAGCCCTGTTAGGTTGGTTTGGATTGTATCTTGGATCTCTTCAGGTCGGGTGTCCGTAATGGATTTAACCAAGGGGATGCCTACGCAGTTGATTAGTATGTCGAATTCTGGAAGTTTCTTGAAAACTTCTTCGACTTGGTGTGGATCTCGTATGTCGCACGCTATTCGCGTGGCTTTAAATGGCAGAGGAGTTTTGTCTATGCTGCGTGAGATGAGGTAAAGTTCTGTGTGTAGTTCTGAGAGTTTTTCAGCAAGTGCTCTCCCTAGGCCATGTGAGGCCCCGGTTATTACTACTTTTAAGCCTTTAAGTTCCATACGCTAGTATATGTTAGTTCTAGAGACTGTGCAAATTAGTTTTGTCTTAGTTTCCCCAAATCGCGATAAATCAGTGGCCTTGCTATGAGACGGGAAGACTTTGCTTTTTAACATCGCTGTTGAGCTTTTAGCTTAAGAGGTCAGAAAAGCTCTATTTCAGGGGTACTGTCGACTATGGCTGTTTTGATTTTGCCTTTGCAGAATTGGCCAATATAATCTTTGAGGGTAGAAAGGAGGGATTCTAAAGTCTGTGTCGGAATTTCTGCAGTCGGTGCCTCAGACATAAGGATAATATTTGTAGAATCAGGCGTTATTTTGGTGATGTCGCTGTCTTTGTAGTTCCAGCGCCGGGTAAGAATTTTGGATTTATCAGCATAGACGATCTCTCCGTGGTGAGTTTCTTCGGCTTTATTTGATCCTAAGGGAACGAATTTCTCTTTACCCTTAGAGTATCTGAGTGATATGTCGCCGTCGATTTTGTCAAGATCATAGCCTCCAATGGGAAGTAGATACTCAAGCTCGGCCAGAAGATACAGATCAACTACAGGGTTAATGGTCGGCAGGCGTCTGGTTTTCATCACTCTGGTTAGAAAGGCTTCAGCGGTAGGCTTTTTCTTCTTGGGGTTTGTGCCAAAACCTCTGTAGATTTCACGCCATAGCTTAATATAAGGGTGGTTTTTTATGTCTTCAAGGTTGTGTTTGGTCAGGAATTCTTTAAGTTTTTTAAGCTTAAAATTCTCTAGTAGGTCGTTTGTGGTTCTATTGTCAACTC
>WFZK01000002.1 GCA_015489595.1 Candidatus Dojkabacteria bacterium
CCAGATGAGATAGCTACTCAAGAGATTCTAAAGCACGATGTAATGCAACTTTTAAAGGAGCTTCCAGATCGCGAAAGAAGAGTGTTAGAGCTTAGATTCGGGCTGGTTGACGGGGTTGTTAGGACTTTAGAAGAGGTTGGGAGAGAATTTGGTGTGACTCGCGAAAGGATAAGGCAGATAGAGGCAAAAGCTTTGGCCAGACTTAGACAGATAGCACTTAAGAAGAAAAAGAAGGAGAAAAAAGAAGCGGAGCAAAAACAAGAAGAGGCCGTAAAGCAAGCTAGGGAAGAACTAAAAGCTAAGACAATCAAAGTGTAGATGAAAGCTCTAAAGATAATCACGGTTCCTGATTTTGAGAAGGAGTTAAGGAGAAAAAGTAAGCCGGTAGATCTGAACAAGTTAGATGATCCTGAGCTGCAAGATTTTTTTGACGATTTACTTTTTACCATGCTTAATGCGGAAGATCAGGTGGGAGTAAATGGGGTGGGTATTTCGGCTGTACAGGTTAACCGCCATATAAGGGTTTTTTGGGCTCTGGATGTTAAAAAAGATAAGCCCAGATTGTATATAAATCCCGAGATTGAGGTCTTAGATAGTACCATTGTTGTTGGGAAAGAGGGCTGTTTGAGCATTCCAGAAGTTTACGGAATGGTACCAAGAGTTAGAAAGATTAGAGTGAAGTATTTTGATAGGAAAGGACATCCGCACACAGTAGTGCTTTCTGGATTTAACGCTAGGATAGTGCAACACGAATATGATCATTTAGAAGGAATACTTTTTACGGACAAGATGGTTAAGGGGCCTGCCCAAGGGTCAAAACAGGTGGATTTCGCATGAGCCCCTAGCGTTGGCTATTCTCCGATTACCGTTACAATAATTTCTCGTCTCCTTGGTCTGTTGTCAAAATCGACAAGAACGATCTGCTGCCATGTGCCCAGTTTTAGCTGGCCGTCTACAAACGGAACGGTTAGGCTAGGCTTGATGAAGCTGGCACGTATGTGTGCATGGCCGTTTCCTGTGTCAGAACCTCGATTGTGTGCATATTCAAGAGTAGAGGGGAATAGTCTTTCTAGAGCCTGATTTAAGTCTTCTATAAGTCCTGGCTCGTATTCAATAGTAGTAACTCCAGCAGTGGAGCCCGTTACAAAGATGTTTACGATACCTTGGGTTTTTTGGCTTTTCTTGAGGATTTCCAATACTGGATCTGTGATATCTATGATGTCGTTGAAACCTTGGGTCTGGATAGCGATGCTTTCCGCGTAGGTAATAGGATTCATCGAGTATTAGATGGGGTTGGAGTTATCTCTTCTTTTTCGAATTCTTCTACTTTTATTTGTAAATACTTTTCCCTGTGGGATGTTTCGTCTAAAACTTGATGGTCAAATCCGCTGGGGAGGGGACGTAAATACGGTTTTACATCTTCGAGAGGATTTTTCTTACTGCCGATAGCAAGAAGTATTTTTACGATTACAGTAAATACCCCAAGTGCAATTGCTAGGCTTAACAAAAGTCGTAAATTTGGACTTTTCCTATTCATTTAGGTTGTATTTGAATTTATACACTACGAAAACAATTGAATAGTCTAGGGTCAAAGAGTTTTTGGGAGTATAGCTTAAAGTGATGATTTTAGGGTGAAACGGTGTGTTTTCCCAATGTCGCATGAATTGGGAAAGAGTAGTGCTAGGCCCTTTGATATTGCAGCTAAAAGTAGTGGGGAGCAAATAATCATAGTTTTTAGCCATTTCAGCTGCGATTTTTTTGTTTATCTTTTCTGAAAATTTGACACTAGATAGCCTGAAATTATAACTGTTTAAAACTCTATGTAGGTTATCGACCAGGAAGGAATAATCGCTGTTATATGGGAAATAGTAGGAGAATTTTTTAAGCGTAGGTCTAAGGTTTTCATACTGTTGCGAGAGTTCAGTTAGTCGTTCGTTTTTCTCTTGAAGCTCTTTAAGAGTAGTTTTATAGGTTTTGATAGTTTGTTTGGTTTTCAGTATAGTATCAATCGTTGGTTTTATAGCGCCCCAGAATACGATATTTAACATAAGGAGTGTAAGTATGGCTGTAGAAAATGCTTTTTGTTGGCTAGTAGCGGCCATTCCGTTTAAATTCAAAATTTATAGCAAACAGTATAGATCCCCCTTGTCGCTGATTTGTTGAGGTTACAATGGTGTCTTTGCCAATTGCAGAAGAGTTGTTAAGATTATCAAGGAAAGTTTTAAGGGCATCATAGCTTCCTGCTTCGCCGTTAAGGCTTACGGATTTGTATGTGATATGGACACTTTTAAGTTTGATGCCTTCGGGGATAAGTTTTAGGAGATATTCGTATGATTTAGCCATGGATTGCTTGTCTTCGTAGAGATTTTGTAGCTCCTCTAGTGTTTTAGCTAGGATAGTAACCCTTTTTTCTTCGTTGCGTCGGTTTTTAAGAAGAGCCACCTGAGCCTTGATCTGATCTTGCATTTTATCTAGCTTATGATCATAAATAAGGTGCACGACAAAGGTTATAAGAAGAGCAAGTTGAGCTAAAATTAAGAGGTACTTGGCAACATCGGTTATCCACAGATAGATTTTATCCCACCGATCCAATGGGATAAGGTTATCGTATAGCAGATTTACACTGGATTTTTTAGCCATTAAAATAGTATAGCACAGTTAAAAGGGGGGCTGGGGAGAAAATCCAAGGAGGTCGATTTTCTCCCCAGCCCCCCTTAATTACCATTTGTCTGCTGTTCTAGATTACCCTGCTGGCAGGCAACTTCCCAGTACCATGGAAAAGTAGGCTACTTTAGGGCGCGTAGAAAGATCTAGTATCTGTGCGCTTCTCCTAGCATCCATATGTCTTGCCTGTTTTTTTCTTAGAGAGGCGTAAGTACCATCTTAGCGAATATGACCATCAGCCCTATGATCCAAACAGACCACCACATCATCGGGATTAGCTCGAATTTAAAGGCAGGTTTAAACTTAATAGCCAAGTGGATGAGATTTAGTAAAGTAAGGATCGTAGCTGACAGGCCTGCTGCTATTTCTGAGATGATGAGGCTCATGATACCTATCCTCCTGTAGAATTTCAGATGAGTTTCAGGATCGTATGGAATAAAATGTGGGTTATTAATCAGCCCGATAAAGGTCTGAAAAAAGATAATAGTGAGGATTAAAATAAAACCAATGAAGCTTGCGGTCTGAGAGGATAGATGTATTCTAAGTTTGAGCCTAAGTCGGGAGAGGTACTTTTGCATGATAGTAGCTGGGTGACCAGCGGGATTCGAACCCGCGACCACCTGTTCCACAGACAGGCGCTCTACCACTGAGCTATGGTCACCAGTGTTTGTAATTATAACACGGCTTTGCTACACTAGAATAATTAATATGGAAGGTTCTATGTGGGAAGTTTGAAGATTTTTCTGCGTACCATCAATGGTAGACTTGTAGTCTTTCTTTTGTTCTTTAGTGTAGCTTTAATGAGCTTAGCAATTGCCTTCCCTGGACCTTTTAACAAGGCTACTGGCGGTGTATGTGCAGGCATCATACCGGGAGGGAAGATCAGTACCGAAGATGTCATCTTAGGGTTTTTTAATTTAGAGGAGGCCGAGATTGAATACATCCCGCCGGTTGCGGCCGAACGTCTTCAGTCAAGAGTCGTGGTCGAAGGTGACGCTTTAGAAATTTCCATAAAACTGAAAGACGTAAATTTCTACGGCTATCAGGGAGATATCGGATTCAGAGAAATAATTTATTCGGGGAAGGATTACATTAAGCCGGAAGGCTCTGACCCCAAGCGGATGAGGGAAGTTCTAACAAGACTTTTCTTCAAGAGGGTGAACCCTAAAATGATGGCGTTTTTGAAGACAAATCTGCCATATTCTTATATCTTTGAGGTTCTTGAGGGTAAAAGATGGCTTAGGATGAATGTGCCTAAAGATCAGGCACAGTATGTTAAATTTACTGATCAGGATACGAGGCGGCTGGCTAGAATTCTTTCTCAAGCCGTCGAAATAAAACGCGAGACTCGAATGAAATGTTGCGTGAACCTAGAGCTGAGTCTTAGCAAAAGTGGTCTTCTTAAAGCCTTGCAGGATTTTAAGGATGATCCGTTATCTGAGAAGTTTGCAAAAAAGTTTAAACGTACTCCGACCGAGTTTAAGAGCTCCCTTGGAGCTGCGATAGAGATGGTTAAACGTGAGCCTAAAGAGAGCATAGAAGCCTTCAGAGTTGTTGCTAAGATAAGAAGGGTCTGGGGTAAGGTCGTACCTGTGAGTCTTAGGGGTTATATGGTGATAAACCAACAGATCGCCACCTCGATGCGGAAGGAGCTAGCTTCTACGCAGATAGAAGAGTTAGAGAAACAGCTAGGAAAGGAGTTGGCTTCTGAGATTATCATCTACTTTAATGACGCGGTATCCCAGGGTAAGCTGGATTTCGGAGAGCTGCGGATAAAAGTTTCTCGCGATCTCCCCTCTATTACTCCTCCGACTCCGTATGTAGACTTGGAGGAAATAATAGGCAGTCTCCCTTAATTTAGGTGAGGTTGGTTCTTGCGCGGTCAGGTCACGGTGCGAGTGGGGGCAGATACAATTTTTGCTTCACGCCCGCACTGTATTTGTAAATAGCTTGTGGCTTTGCTATACTAGATTATCTAAGAACTAAATTAAGAGTCAGTTTTATGGAAAAAGTAAAAGCTTTTCTGAATACCACGCTGGGTAAGCTCGTTGTGATAGCTGTAGTTTTTGTTGCAGCTTTGGGTGGTCTAGCTTTTGCCTTCCCAGAGCAGTTTGACCAGGCTACAGGAGGTGTCCTCTCGAATGTGTTACCAGGCGGACAGGCCAAGATAGAGAGGGTCCTAGAAGATATTGCAGAAGTTAAAAGAGTAGAGATTGAGTATGTACCTCCGGTTGCTTCTAAGTATGTCGAGTTTAAAGTCGTTAGTAATAATTCCGAGGTTGGGTACTCCAAGTTCACTCTAAAGCTTAAAAATTTGAATATAATGGGATATAGCGGCGACATAGGTATAGAAGAGATTACAGGGCGCAAAGAAGTTTTCTTAAAGCTTAATCTGTCTAATCCACAGGTGGTTGAGCAGTTGCTTTTGCAGCAGTTGGGGGGAAGAAAAGTTGATCCCCGTGCACTTGCGTATATAAAGAACACCCCACCCTATTCATACATTTTTGAGGTTTTGGAGGGTAAAAAGTGGATAAAAATGGACGTGGAGTCATTGGCAGGCATGGTCTCGACTGGCTCCTCAAAGTTTCCCAACAAGCCTATAAAGCTAAGCGAGGAAGAAAGCAAAAGACTTATGAAGATGTTTGCTAAGGTGTTGGTGGTCAAGCAGGTCTCGCATGAGGATTGCTGCACTAAGTATAAGTTAGGGCTAGATAGACAGAAGCTAATAGAAGCTTTAAAAGAGCTCAGAGAAGATCCTATAGCCAGCAAATTTGAGCAGAGTTATGGGAATTTTAAAAAGGCATTAAATCAGATGATTTCAGAACTGTCCAAGGCTTCTGACAGCGAGTTTGAAAACACCACTATGGTGCTAGGTGTAAGAAAGCAGGGAGGTCATTTCGTGCCAGTGATGATGCGATTTTATGTAGCTTTAAATCAAAAGGCTGTTGATAATCTACGTAAGTCTTTAGCCCCAGAAAAGGTTGCTGAGTTAGAAAAGCAGGTGGGTAAAGAACTGGCCTCAGAACTTAAGAACTACCTTAATAGAGCAGTCTCGGAGCGCCGAATGGATTTAGGGGAGATTAGATTCAGCAAGGTGAATAACGTGCCTCAGGTTACACCGCCCAGCAACTTTGTGGATGCTAAGGATTTGATGCGAGGGTTAAAATAGAGACGTGTTCGATAAATAAAAATTGAGCAGGGGGCTGATGTCGTTTAAGAAAAGGTTCGCAATGTCCACGGTCAAGAAGAGTAGAGTCGCCACTAAAAGGCGCCTCTATATTTTGGGGGATCAAGCGGAGAAGGAACTTATAAATAAAGGGGTTCTAAACAAGGTGGTTTTTAAATGGAAGGCTCCCGATAGGATAGCCATTGATAAGGATAACTTTAAGTTTGCGAGCCTTGGAGGTGTTCTTTTTTTGGTGGGGCTGTACTTTCTTTGGATAGGGAAACCCCTATTTGCGGTAGCAGTGGCGGCTGTGTTTTTTCTTTATTATGTTTTGTATACAACTCCAGCAAGGGAGGTCGAGCATTCGATAGAGCTTTTGGGAATTAGGAGTTTTGGGGTGCTTTATCCCTGGGATAATCTTATTAATTTTTGGTTTGCTGAAAAGGACGGCAACCTGGTGTTGTATGTTTCGACTACTTTGGCTTTTCCTACAAGATTGATGATGGTAGTTCCTTCGAGAGAGGAGGCTCAAAAGATTCTCCTCTCTTTGGTGAAATATCTCCCCTACCGTAGATTGATCAAGAAGCAGTCCTGGTGGGATAAGACTGTTTACGGAAGATATCTGCCTCCTGAAGAGATAGTAGATGAGGATACAGTTGCGGAATTGGTAGACGAGTATAACAAAATAAAAGCCAAGGTTAGAAAAAGAAGAAAGAGTCCGTAAGTGCTATAATAATACATGAACTTCACCTATCAAGGCATTCAGTTTGCACTTTACGAGCACGATACCGCCTACGTAGGGTATCAGGGGAGGCACTTTTATTTTGATCCTTTTAAAGTACCTGAGGGATTGCCCCCTGCTGATGTTATCTTTATCACCCATGATCATTTTGACCACTTTTCACCTGAAGATATAGATAAGCTAGCCACAGAAGCTACATCTCTTGTCGTGCCTGAGAGTATAGAAACCGTTGTAAAACAGAAGGTTAATCTTCGCCTCTATTCAGTAGAGATCGGCGAGACGTATACCCTTTTTGATCTAGAGATAACCCCTATTCCGGCCTACAACGTGAACAAATTTAAGGCTCCGGGAGAGGTTTTTCATCCTAAAGCTGCGGGATACGTGGGATACTTTGTGAAGTTTGGTGAAGTAGGAGTTTACTTTGCAGGGGACACCGATGCTATCCCAGAGATGCAGCAGCTTAAGGGGAAAGTTGATGTGGCATTCTTACCAATATCTGGGACTTATGTAATGACTATGGAGGAGGCACTAGAGGCTGCAGAGATGATTGGGCCGAAGATTATTGTTCCTATGCATTATGGAGCAATCGTAGGAGAGCCAGATATGGGCCGCAAGTTTGCTCAGATGGTTGGTGATAAGTATATTGTTTATCCTAAATAATGCAGAAGTTTATCCGCCAGGCTTATCAGAAGCACAAGCGCGATCTGTATACATATGTTTTTTACCGTGTGAAAAATCAAGAATTAGCAAGAGATATCGTGGCAGAGGTTTTTCTAAGGCTTACCAAAAACATCCACAAGCCAGGCGTAAAAAAATATCTAAGGGCTTGGCTTTTTAGAGTGGCTAGAAATTTAGTTGTTGACTATTATCGAGATGCTTATTACTCCAAGAGCCGCTCTTTGAAACAGGGTTTAGTAGAAGACGATGCCTACGCCAAGATAGAGAGCAAGATAGATAGTGATAAACAGCTTAAAATGTTATCTAAGTGCTTTAAGTTGCTAAGCCCAGCCTATCGGGAGATTATTGAGTTCAGAGTTTTTATGGGGTTACCCTACAGGGAGATCTCCGTTGTACTTAATATAAGTGAAAGCTCAGCCAAAATGAGGTACAAGCGAGCAATCGATAAACTAAAACAGTTGTGCAGTGATGAAAAGATTAAGTCAGCTGCTTGAGAGATTTTTTAAAGAGTTTAAAGATGAGGTTCAGCAAAGCTTAGACGGAGAGGCCTTAGATGCGGTAGTGGAGCGCAAACTGGGTTTTAAGCTCTACCCTAAACCTAACTATTTTAAGTATGTGGGTTTTTTGTTCGGGATGCTGATAGGGTTTGTTTTTTTAGTTTGGTACATCCCTCAACTAAGATCCTATGTGTTGGTTTCTACAGGCGTATATAGATATGCTACTGTACACGAGCTTAAGACAGCAGCTAAAGTAAATCCGAAAGATTCTGTAGGTACGGTTACAATAGATCTAGGGAAGACTCCGGTTTCTGATAGTATTAGGAGTTTCGTAGAAGTAGTAGCCTATGAGAAGAATAAGAGAATCCCTGTAAAATTTGATGTTTCGAGTAATGGTCCACGTGTAAAGCTTACGATTCGTGACCCTGCTTATGACTTTGTTGTTGTTCGTATTAAGAGGGGACTGATGTTTACTGATAATACAGTGTTAAAAAATGATCTGTCTCGTTTGATCTTTTTAAGGCATCGGCCGTGGTTTAATCTGGTAGACTCCGGATTTGTGCCGGCCTCTTTTCGCGTGATTGAATTCTGGTATGATCATGATTTTTCACGGAGTCAAGATAAGGCACGTTCCCTTAACGCTAGAGGCGATTTTAAGCTTAAGACTGGGCAGAAACATTTTGCAGAATACGATGCAAGCAGACTTTTCTCGGTCGCAAGGCCAGCTTCGCTTAATATAGATGGGATTGCTTTTAAGGTCTATCCGGTTCCGGCAGGAAAGTATGTAAAACCCAGGTTTACCTATGTCTCAGATGGGGAGTTTCGTTTTGGTATGCGGGGAGGTGACTTTGGGCCTTTTCAATTTAAGCTGTACAAGGCAGATTTAAATCAGCTTGAACCTTATTGGTCTTCTTTTGCGCAAAAAGATATTAAGCTTAACACAGGGCCTCCTTTTAAGGCCTATAGCAGTGCGCAGCAAGAGGTAAAAGTTCCGTACGGGTTGTATATTTTAGAGATTAGCTCAGAGAGCTTTAGCGAGAAAGTCCCAGTGGTTTCTACGCCCCTTAAGGTATGGAGCTTTTATGATTCTAGCTCTCGAGTTTTGTATTTTGCAGGTTTAGAAAAGAAAGAGCCGCTTACTCAGTATTCAGCTAGGGTTTATGTAAGATACCTTGATGGCTCTACTGAGGCTAGAGATCTCAGGGTCTCCAACACATTAGGTTCTTTAGAATTCTCGAAACCTTTGGCAGATTACGCAGTGCTGGTTTTCTATAAAAATCGCTATGGTTTTACTTCCAATGTGGCTGAAGACAACTATCAAAAAGCTCTGTCTTCTCTAAAACCGGTATCTGATTCTGTTATTTGGTTGGCAGGTGGTCGTGTAGCTCAACTCCTCAGGCGTGACGGTAGTTTTGAGCTTTACGGAAAGCAGGTAACAAGCGTAGGTTACTGTGTGTTGCCTCCTGGTAGGGTAAGAGGGCTAAAAAAACCATATCTTGAACTCTTTAGACAGAAGCTACGTGTAGACAATTTGTTCGGAGTTGTCTTCGTTCCGGCAGATAAGCTTTCAGAAGCCTACCAGTCGTGCGATGGAGCTGTTTATGTAGGTGTGTATGATGGGGACAAGCTGGTTGGCATACATAAATATTCAGAACCTGCAGAAAGGCGTGATCTGCCGGCGCTGTTTATTGATCCTAGCTTAAAAGTAGTTAAAAAAGATCAAAAGGTTAGGGTGGCAATTGTTAGGGTACCTTATGCAGAAAACAAGCTAGATTCGCTTGTGCTGTCGTTTTACAGGTTAGATATCAGGCGAGGGCAGATCTTTAAGGGTGAGTTTATTTCTAAGAAGACTTTTAAGCTAGGAGAAGATCAGCAGAGCTTTGTTTTTGAACCTGCCAATATGATTGGAATTCCAGCCTATGTTGAGGTAACAGGTCTAAGAGATGGGCAGGTTGTGGACACAGAGGTTGTATACTATCTCCCCGAACCAGTGTTGTCAGTGGATCTGTCTAAAGGTGGATTTATAAAGAGTGTAGTTGACCCCGTGAGCGTAAGATTTAGTTCTTACAGTGGCGAGCTTATAGGAGCAATAGAGATTATAAACCACAAAGGTGAGATAGTAAAGCCCTTAGAGGGGGTTCATAAAGATTATAAGCTAGATTTTGTTTCTCTTCCTGAAGGAGAATATTATGCTAGGGTATACAAGAATAAACGGCTGTTGCAGGTTCTTTACTTAGGGAAAGTCATAGGCAGCGCTCAGAAATCCCAGATCCATGTTTCTGAAGATAAAAATCGTGTGGATTTTGGGATTCCTCAGACCGGCACTACAGAGTTTCTTGCGCTAATAAGAGACGGGGTTTTGGCTAGTTGGACCAGGCTTGATCTGACCAATCCTTACATTGGCAAATTAGATTTTAAGAGGGATTACACGATTTGTCTGGGGAACTCCTGTGTAAAGAATGTCAGAACCGTTCGGGATTTTGCGTGTGAATATAGAACGAAGGCAAATGATTTGGTGATTGAAAATCTACCGGTAAATGCTGGTATGGCAATCGTTAAAATAGGCGATCTTGTGCATTCTTATAAGATAAAGCAGGGAGTTTTAGAGATTAGCGGTCGAGGGGTTCAGTTGCCTCCTGGCCTGTATAATGCAGAAGTTTACCTTCTAGGTAAAGGGATAGGGGTATACAGATGTAGAGTAAAGATCCCTGTAAAAGCAGGAGTATACTTTAAGGTAGAGGGCCAGAAGGTTTTGATCTTTAACAACACGGCTAGCTCATTTGGAGATACACTTGTTTTTAGACAGAAGAATCATTTTGTGCCTTTGAAGATCGCGCCATTTAGTACTGCGATGGTTAAATTGCCTTTTACTCCAGAGAAGCTTGAGTTTAAGAAGACTAAAGATGCAAAGCTACTGCCTGAATATAAGTTAGCCCAAGTCCTGCGCAAGGATACCTTATCGACCCTTTATAAAGATGTAGATTGGCTTGTTGCCCAGATAGTTGAATCCCTGTATGCTCGTGATAAGGAGCGGTTGGATAAACTTCTTCAGCAGCTTAAGCCTTTAAGCTATGAGCACTGGCTGAGGTTTAAATATTATGAGCAGAAGGTATTGGGAGAGTAATTTAGGGGCTGGGGCCCCAAAGGAAGTTAGCGATAACGGACTGTCCTGTATGTTGACTTTATAGGGTTTAATGGTATATAATATCTTGTACTTTGAAAAGGGGAGGGGAAAGGAGTTAGTAGGATGTCCTATTTCTCCTTTTGGAAGAAAATAAGGAGGTGAACCATGATACTGCTTGTTTTCCTGATATTGATAATAGTTGGAATAGCCATATTTGTAGGATACATGCGCTGGATCAGCCAATTCTTCGAATAGGTCATTTAGCCCTGTATGAATAATTTAACCCCCTCCCCTTATTCTCTCTCTGGAGTCTCTAATACTTATTGAGCGTTTGAACCTTTAGGTTAGCCTCTTTTTACTGCCAAAAAGTAAGTAATGTTATCTTTCATGTCTTCTAGGTTCGATTCAACTACTGTAAGGTTGTACAGCTGGCTTAGGGCTATAGGGCCTAAAATGGCTGTGGTTTTTGGGAGTTTTCCTTTAACTAGGGCGTGGGCCGCCTTTGCAGTGTCAATGAGCTCTCCTTTCCCTGTAATCTGTTTAAGATGTGGATACTTTTGTTTTAGACTGTTTTTGCATTGCTTAAAGACTTGGGGATGGGCCATAATGGCTTTAAGTTCTGAAGTTTTCACGTCTTTGAGCTTCATAAGATGATGATGAATCGGGATTCCGAATTGGTCTATTATCTTTGCCTTAAATCTTGATAAGGCTTCAACCGACTCCCAGACCATCCCTCCGTGAGAATTAAAAGCTGCGAATATTCCAATGTCTATATCACCGTAGTTTAGGGCTTTAAGCACATTGGCTGTGGTGTACAGGTACTTTATTTTGGGTTTGTTTATCTTTTTAGCTTTGATAAATTTTGTCGCTGCGATCTCGTTAAAACTTCCGGGTCCTCCTTGGATTCCAATGGTTGTGTATGGGGGATTGGCTTTGGTGGACAGGACTTTATTGTGAATTTTTTCAATCGCTTGCATTAGTTTTATGCGCATAGCCTTGGTGTAAGGGTTGTATCTTTGTAGGTCTAGGAAGAGTTCCATGGTATCATTGGTGGTCTGAACTGTGAGCTCGTACAGTTTTTTAGCGCCCATGGTATCAATCGGTGTGGGTTTAAGTCCGAATTTGGCAAGGGATCTACCTAAGAAATGTACGACTCCTTGCGAGAAGGCAGCCATCTTGTCGTGCTGTTTTGGGGTAAGTTCAATTACTTTAAGTCCTAGGCTTTCGAGGGTACGCTTCCAGAATTTAAATTCGTCTGAAGGGGCCGATAAGTTATGGATAACCCAAGGCAGTTCATCAAAACCGTGTCTGCTAGAGTCAGGTCCAAACATTGGATGGTTTAAAATTACTTTTCTAGGATACTTTTTGATGGCTTGCCTTAGCACTTCATAAGGGTGCATCTTGACAGAGAGAACATCAAAGATCGTGGTATCTTCAGGTACATATGGTAGGTGTTTTAGTAACACGCGTTTGAATTTTCCGATAGGTACAGCGAAAAACACTGCTTTAGGATTGTGGCTATAGAGGCTTTTAATTGAAGTAACAATGGTTACATTTTTTACCCTTTTTACGTCAGGATCAATACCAATAAGTTTGAATTCTGGTGACAGGAGTCTTGCCAGTGTTTTTCCGAAGCGGCCGAGGCCGACTATGGCGATTGTGTCCATTAGGTATTGTAGTGCAATTTAGGGCGTGGGGCAAAATGCGGGAGTAGCGCATTTTGCCCCACGCCCTAAGGTGGGCTCGTCTTTCATGGTGGAGGAGAGTCGCTATACGTAGGGTTATTCAAAAAAACTTGGGAGGGAAGCAATTTTAGGGGGCTTACGCAAAATCGGCTTTTTTCGATTTTGCGTAAGCCCCCTAATTTCGTCTTTTGTCCCGATGTATTCCCCACCACCAGGTAAGAGGGTCCCAGAATCCGAAGTAGAAAATGGTTGATACGGATAAGAAAGGTAGGGCTAGAGAAAGCGCGGTTGTAAATGCGCTGTCAGCGGAGGGTTTGTCTAAGGTAATCTTTATTTGTCTTATGTAAAGAACCCACAGATATATAAGTATAGCCACATAAACCACAAAGCCGGGTAGGCCTTGTTCCATAATAAGGGTGGCATAAAGTGAGTGGGCAGATGCTCCAAATTTAGCTTTAGGATCGATCTTCTCAATGTACACCATGGGAAAACTCCCTAAGCCCCATGGGATAAGTTTGTGAGACAATGCAAGCTTTACAGCTATTGAGCTTAGACGCACATGGGTTCTTGCTGAGGCATCTCGGGTTACAGAGAATACGGATTTTACATATCTTGTGGTTGTTTTAATTACTTGAGATCTTACGGGTGTCATAAGGATAAGGCCTACTATAAAAAGTGTGGTAAGAATTGTCCTTACTGCAACCAATTTAATCACCGATAGCGCTATTGAATGTTTCTTTACAATTCCGTAAGCTACCAGTGGGGCCATCACGGCGATAAAGCCCAGCAGTGCACTTCTTGAGAATGTAAAGATGTAATTGCCTATTGTCAGTATTTGAATCTTTGTGAGCCAGTCGCTGTAATTTTGTTCAAGCTTAGGAGAAAGATAAAGTACAACAGAGATCGCAAGTACGATAAGTAGAAACATCGCATAAACGTTTGTGTCGCCTAAAAGACCAGGGGGACGAAGAATATAATGCTTGTAGCTTAGATATTGGGCAAGGGGCTTGTCTATAAAGTAGCCGTTGAATAGGAACTTTCTAAATAGCAGTGGAAGTTTTTTGTATCCTGATCTGAATCTGTATATAGTGTAGACCTGTAGGATACTTAGAAGAAAGCCGTAGGCCACGATAAAAAACATCGCCTTTATCCAGAGTCCAATAATCTTAAGTTTTAGCCTGGATTTTATAAGCCATCTAGCCCAGATTGATGTGGCAAATCCCAGGAGATAGCTTATATGAAGATAGGCGAGCATACTTATGCTCAAAGAGAGGTATTTACTAAACACTAAGCTTATGAAATTTACTAAGCTAAGAGAACCGAAGATTATCACTTGAATTTTGTATGTTTGTAAAAATTGTTTTAGCCCAAGATCAGCGATTTCTAACAATACTATCACTGCAGCGATCGCACTTAAGAGTAGGAGCCCTGGATTTATATGTTTGTTTAAGGAGCTAATAGATATGGTAACCGTAAAGGCTCTAAATAAAAGTAGTATCGGAGAAAAAGCCCACAATATAAGCATCGTGCGCTTTAGGGATTTTTTCATTTTAAATTCTAGCATAGAGAGTGGAGTTGGTGGGGATGCAGGGGGCTGGGGTCTCCAATGGTAAATGACGATTCTATCTTCTGCGCCTTTAATTGTTTTATCGTTCTAGGAGGCGATTTTCTCAGGGTGCCAAATAAAACATATTTTGACGTGCAGGGTTTACCCTATTTGCCCGCGCCTGCAACCGTTAAGCCTCCGGTGGCTCTTCGGGGGGCGGTGGGACTGGTAGAGTGGATTTCATTCTGTATGCTACGTAAGCTACCTGAATGGCCTGAGTCTTATCTCCAGGTGGAGGTGGAGCAAGTTCCTCTTTACCTTCTTGTTCTGCTTTTAGTATTTTCGCGAGGTAATCTAGAGCGGCGAGAAGAAGGGGCGAAGTCTGCTCTTGGTCAGCCCAAGGTGGTGTTTTAGTTACTATCTCTCTTATCTGTAAAATTGTGGAGGGGTCTGGCGGAATCCGCCCTATGAAGTCTATATAGGGCATTCGCCTCTCCATGAGTTCTCTTACGATTTTTGCCGCTTCTTGAATTTGCTGGTTGGGGGCCTTTGATAACCTTTCCCTTACTTCAGTAGGAGATAGGTGAGATTGGAATAAGGGATCTTGTAGCAGGCTCAGGAGGAGCTCTCCGAGAGTGGTTGCATACAGCATTATTTTAGATAACCTCTCTGAAAGATCGATTACCTCTTCAGGCGCTGTCTCTATACAGGCGACTAAGGTGTCCCATTGTCCGATAGCCTGGCGTATATCTGAGATGTCTTTTTCCGTTAGTTCAGGGAAATGCTCTGAAAGAAAGTTGGGAGCAGCTCTTTGTGTAGCTAGTTCAATTATTTTCGCTAGCTCTGTGGGGGTAAGAGTTGGTTGAGTGGTTTCTAGTTCTGTTTTGGATGGAGACATAGTCTTGGCTTATAATTTTATTATATAGGTCTTTTCTATTATAACACAACTTTTAGATTTGAAAGCATCTAGGTAAGGTAAAGAGCGTTTAACGATTCGAAGATTTATGTTTTGCAGGGACCTTTTATATGTGGTGTCAGTGGGTAGCAGAATTTTTATCTACTACGCCTTGAATTGGTTCCCTGAAAACCTCGACTAAGGTTATTAGGATGCGAAGAATATTTCCTGATCTTTTATTTTGCCTACTTTTAAAGCTGATGCTTTAATACCAAAGTGAGGGTCGCCATAGTACATGATAAACTTTGTGAGCCCGGAGGGGCAGAGTTTATTCTTAAGATACTTATGAAAATTTTCCCTAGCGCCGACATTTACACATTATTTTATGACCGGACGCAGTATCCTTTTCTTAAGGAGAGGCGTGTGATTACTTCTTTCCTTGACGTGATATGCAAGGTGCCCCTTCTAAAATCAAGATACAGGTTGCTGTTTCCTTTTGTATACTGGGCTTTTTCGAGTTTTGATTTAAGCGCCTATGATGCGGTAATTAACATCAGTTTTATAGGTGGACACACTGCTGGGGAGAAGGCTTTAAGTTCAGATGTAGCAAAGCAGAGTAACATGCGGCGAGTTTTAGGTTCTGTAGACGGGTTTGCCGTTGGCAAAAAATCTGATGCCGGTTTACAGATTCATACTAACGGCGGTATTCCTAACAGAAAGCCTTTAAAAATTGTATATTTCCAAACTCCTCCTAGACATCTGTGGATAGAGCAAGACAGATATTTGTCGTCTGTTCCGGGAATTTTTCTCCCCATTGCAAAGAAGGTTTGGAATTATCTAAAAGCGAAAGACTTAAATGTGGCCCCGTCGCTGTGGTATGTTTTAGCTAATTCTACAGAGGTAAAAAAAAGGGTTGAGAAGGTCTACGGCATAGACAACGTGCAGGTGCTTTATCCACCAGTTGAGGTAAGAAAAATAATTAAGGCGAGGCAGGTGCGCCGGGTTAAAAAAGGCGATTTCTATCTTATTCTTTCAAGGCTTATGGAGTATAAGCGTTTTGATATAGCAGTTTCTGCGTTTGCGTCTCTAAGGGTAAAAAGATTGATTGTGGCAGGGACAGGGCCAGAACTCGCTAAACTCAAGCGTATAGCTTCCGGGGCGAAAAATATAGAATTTTTAGGCCGTGTCGACGAAGCTACTAAGCTAGATCTGTTGGCAAGGGCAAAGGCATTGATTTTGCCTGGAAGGGAAGACTTTGGGATTGTGATGGCAGAGGCTTTGGCTGCAGGGACCCCAGTGATTGGGTACTACAAAGGAGGGGCTGCCGAGATACTTACGGGTAGGCAAGCAAATGTTGCCGAACCTGGCCTTCAGCCTGGTGGCGTTTTGATTGAAGACCAAACTGTTAAAGGAATTGTTTCAGCTATTAAGCTAATAGAGAAGCAGCGCTGGCCTGTTAGAAAGCTTCAGGCTTTAGTTGAAAAATATGATGTCTCAAACTTTGTGGAGAAGTTTAAGGACGAGGTCTTTAAGGGGCTTGCGCCGGAATCGTAGGGTTGGGGGCAAAAATCGACTTTTCTCGATTTTTGCCCCCAACCCCTAACATGTCTCTAAGCTGGTTCGAATTAGCCTGCTGGAGGAGTAGCCATGCGTTTGGCTGGGAGGATGTGTTTGTTTGGATCTGTTTTTGGCCGCTTGGATAAGAGCTGCTAGAACCAGGGGAAAGTTGTATTCATTACCTAGAAGACTAGTTCTGGAGTTTAAATGTTGTATCTAAGCTCAATAAGTGAAAGATAATAAACGGAGGAGATAAGGGCTACTAAAATATCTGTATAGACTATCCCTGCTACGCCGAATTTGGGGATAAACAGTATGGCGAGCAAAAGGGTGAGTGGAGTTCTAACGGCCGTAGTAAAAATTATAAGAGCCTTTTGTTTCTTTGCCATCTCTAGGGTGGTGACAAAAACATTTTGAAATACATTGATAATACCGTTAATTATCTGAAGATCCACTATATAAGCAAATTTAACGTATAGTGGGCCTATTTTAGAAAGCAGAGGACCTTTGATAATAATCAGGCCAGCGGCCAGTGGGACCATCATTCCTAAGCTGAGTAAAATTGATTTGTATCGTAACTTTCTTAACCTGGCTCTGTCTTGGGTTTCAAGGGATTCAACTAAATGCGGAATAGTGGTATTAACCACAGCATTCGCAGGTATTCCTAAGACCCCTAAAATTCTCTGAAGGCTTACAAGAACTCCAAGCTCTACTATCCCTGCTAGTCTTGCTTTGATCGAACTGTAGAGAAAATTCGAGATGTTAGAGACTATGCGGAGCAGGTATATTCCGCCTCCAAAGCTTAAAAGATCATCTGGTCTGTATCTAGGATTTAGACTAGGTTTAAACTTTAAGGAGGCTTTGTGTTGGAAATAAGCTCCTGCGATTATCGTAGTAAGCCACGCGGAGATTACAGAGATAAGATTGTAGACATAGGACGGTTTAGGGAGGTGCAAAAGCTCAAGGAATATAAGTGAAATTAAGCTGAATGTTGGAATAACTGCGGAATCAAATGTGGTGGAGGCTACTATTAATCCTTTGCCCCTTAACCCTCGGATAAAGAATGTTAGGAATATCCAGGGCGTGACACCCACCATTATGATCCTAAGCGGGGTAGCAAGCGTTGGTTTGTGTAAAATCTCTGAGGCTACGAATGGGGCAGAAAGTTCGAATATAAACGTGATGATTACACCGCTTGTAAGAAGCAGCCCTGTGACGTATGAGTAAAGTTTTTGGAGCCTTTGTTTGGGTGGATTTGTAGAGATGTGGCGCATTATATATACGTCCATTCCTAGGGTGCTGAAACTAAACACAGAGTCTAGTATCTCCTTTGAGATGGAGTAGACTCCAATAATAAAGTCGCCTAAGATCTTGATAGCTACTATTCTTAAGATCAGGCTAATAAATTTTCCTGTGGTTCGAACTGTTGCCGCAGCTACGCTTCGCCTGAAGATACTGGAGCGTAGGGATTTTTTTATTAATCTTTTTATCATGTCTTAAGAAGCTGGGTGATGTAATCTTCTAGTTGTCGCACATCGGCGTATTTGAGATAGGCCTGTATCTGTTTTTCTCTTAGCAGCTTTGCTTCTTTGTTTGATAAGAGATATTTTAAAATAAGTAAAGCGAGCCTTTCGGGATCGTCGGTGTTTGGGATTGTTTTCGTAAGCCCTGCCGGAAGGCCTTCTAGACCTTTCGTGGTAGATATCGTAGGGATTCCCATCTGTAGGTTTCTTAAGATTTTGATCTTTATGCCTGATCCCATCCAGATTGGGGCTATTGCCAAAGTGGCTGACCTGAAAAATTCCTTTACTTTATCTTCAGGAATAAACCCTGCCAGGCTGACCCCAGGGGCACTAGACACCGCCTTTTTTAAAACCTCAGGAGCATTTTTACCTGCGATTACGAATTGAGCATTCGGTGCCTTGGCGTAAATTATGGGCCAAGTTTTTTTAAGGAACCTTAGTATTCCTTCTAAGTTAGGATACCACTTAAGGTTAGAGAGGATCTTAATCGTTGGAGTTTTTCCTGGACTATATGTTACAAAGTCTGGTTTGAAGAATCCCGGCGGGTACGTCTCCACATTTTTTATCCCCCAGCTTTTAAATGTCTGAGCATCTTTTTGGCTGATAGATGTGACCAAATCGAACTGTTGCAGGAAATATTTCTCATTTTTTTGAGCTAAGAAAAGTTCAAGATATAAAGGCAGCGTTGTTAGTTTTTTGATTCCAGAGGCATAAACAATGTAGTCCTTAATCAGGTTAGATTCTACGTTGTGAGAAAAGAATATGAATTTTGGTCTAGGCGAACTTCTGTTGATGACTTTTCGAATGTGAGGAGCGAAAACCAGGGGGACAGCTTTATCTATAATAACGTGGGTAAATCTTTGAGATTTGATAAGTTCGACAACTGTGCTTAGAAAGCGCTCGGAATAGTCGCGATAGAAGTAGTATGATTTGCCGTGAGTCCAGAAGCTAAGCATGCGTGATCTTGGGGCCCTTGTCCATTTGACCAGATATATCGGCAAATCTTTAAACTCCTGAAGGTGGGCTTCTTGAGGTTTAAAGACGTCTTCCTGAATATACGTAACTACTGTTGGATTCGTGGTCTTTTTTATAGCGCGAAGAATGCTGGCCGTTACGTTTCTGCCTCCGTCTGTCTCTGGAAATGGCCAGAAGCTTGTTATAAACAAAACTTTGGGTGCTTTAGAAGGCATGATGCTATAATTATACCAGCAATGACGAGAATTTATCAGGCCATGCGAGATTTAATTGGTGGGATTAGCCCGCGAAGGTTTTTCAGATCACTAAAAGGCGCAAATAGAGTTGCGGATCATAGCCTCTGGCTTGCCTTATTTAAGGCAGGCCTGTTCTGGTATCTTTTAACGTTTGCTTTAATGAATCTGATATTTTACGTTTTAAGCCCCTGGCTTACTCCCACCACAGCAAAGTTTCTAGTTTTAGCAAGAGATGCCTTAGCTTGGATTATGCTAGTGGGGTTTGGCATTTTGTATGTTTATAAAAATGGTTTAAGATTCCCTACTTTGTTATGGGTAATTTTTGGGCTATGGATCTATCTTACTGGATCGCTTTTTTTCTCAGATAGAAGTTTTAGTGCCCTTTTTTATTTCAGGGCTTTTGTGCAGCCGTGGGCGCTTTTTGTTTTAGGTTATGTTCTTAGCAAGCTTTATGACTTTAATTTGGAACGTTGGCTAATGCTTACTTTTTGGATTATTGTTATCTATGGCTTGGGTTCTTGGTTGGTATTTGCATTCCCGCATGTTTTTCTAAGCCGTACCCTTTTGGAGCTTTATGGAAAGATTGCAATGAGGCGCTATGATTTAACCTTTCAAGTGTTTGGAAACGCTATCTCATATGAGCTGCTCGGCTTGGTAGGTTTACCCGTGGTGCGTCTTTATGGTTTGATGTTTGATCCACCTATTAGTGGGGTTTTTTTAGGCTTGGCTTCTGTTTATCTGTTTTCTAAGCGAAAGATCACAGCGATTCTTTTAGTGCCAGCAATAGTGGCGGGAATATTAACACTCTCAAAAGGGTTTTTGTTCCTTTACATAGGTACAGTGGCGGGGATGATTGTTTTATGGGGCCTTAACCTGGTACTTAAACCTTCTGTTTTTTATAAAACGGTTTGGTTAGGAATTTTCGGGGTACTATTGGCAATGGTTTTTATAAGCCTTGCAGCCACCGTTTTAGGGCCGAGTTGGATTACTACGTCAGTTTACAACCATTCACTGGGTCTGGTAAATATATGGAAGGTGATTTTGCACAATCCTTTAGGGACTGGATTAGGGACCCAGGGGAACTTTGGTCCTAGGGAGGCTTCTATCAAAGAGAGTTTTTGGGGAGCTTTTATTGGTCAGTTTGGTTTTATAGGTCTTTTTGGGGTTGGATTTTTACTCTATGGCTTAGTGAAGATTTTCTTGGCTACCTTAAGAAGATTTGGATTTTCTGCCTTTAGCGCTTTTGCTCTATACATACTGCTAGTGTTTCTATCGGCTTTTTTGAGCGAGTCCTCTCTAGCAATTCGTGGAGTGGCTCTGTCTTTTTTCATGTATGGAATTCTCTATGCTAAAATCGTAAATAAATTAAGGTAGAGGAGTATGTTAAGAAAGCAGAATTTATTAAAACGTGCTCTTGGCAGTTGGTTATTATTTGTTGCGATTGTAGGGATCTTCGCAATAATAGGTGCAGGATTTGGAGCTGTAGCCTTTAAGCTGCAACGTCCTAGGTCTACGGTTACAGCAGTATTTGCTTATTTTCCACCGATTAATTACGGAGCTGATTCCCCGGACTTTAAGGCTCTAGGTTCTCCCTATGTTTCAGCAGCAGTGCGTGCACTCATACGGGACAGAATAAGCAGCACTCTGTCTGAGGCTGACCCAGATGTTAGGGTTGTTTTTGAAAATTTAGGTTTAAAAGACGACTTCCCTTTTAGGGTAAAGATTGTCACTGCTGCTCCTGATAAGGCTAAAGAAGAATTAGTAAAAACCGCCGCTGAGTTAGAGAAGGGTAATAGCTATATGGGGGCTCTATCATCTTCGTATAAGAATGTTTTAGATAAGTGGCTCACCACTTATAAGAGTTATAGGGAGAAAGTTAACAAGAATTTTGGGGCAAAGAGTGTAGACTCTTTGCGCCTGTCTTTGTATCTTAACGAAAAGATATCTGCAATTGAGACTTTAAGAAGACTGCCTGTGGGGGTAAAGATGATAACTGGACCTAAGGTTTCTAAACCCGTGTTGCCGGTTCTGCCTCTTTATTTGCTAATTGGTGCTGTAGTTGGAGCGAGTATAGGGGTAGGTTTTACATTCGTAGCATTCGCTTTAAGCCCTAAGGGAGCGGTCCGAGCCCGTGGGAAGTTAATTTAGGGGGCTTAGGGGGGCAAAAATCTACCTTTCTCGATTTTTGCCCCCTAAGCCCTTACCCAGGAGTCAAGGTATTTTATAAGCTTTGCTTTAGAATTCGACGGCTTTATGGGCTTAGGGCGCCTGCGTATAAGTTCTACCAGATCTTTGAACGTATAAGCCACCGGAAAATAAGGATTGTCGTTTTTAAGCGCGGACACTAACTCTAGTTGTTGATCATCTAGGTGCTCTTTTAGTTTCGCTTTCCTGGGAACTACTATAAGCGGTTTGTTTAGAGTGACCACGTCTAGTATGGTACCTACTCCTGCGTGAGCTATTATTAGGGAAGCTTTTTTTATTGTGTTTTTATAATCGCTGTAGCTTAGATAGTCTACTGATTGAATTTTTGAGCTTTTAAATTTATATGATGTAGAGCCGGTCTGAACCAAAACTGCCTGCGCTGTGATTTTTAGCTTAATAAGCTTATCTATATATCGACACAACCTGTAGAAGGGGAATTTTTCAGTGCCTAAGGTTACAAATATCATAAGACTTTTCCAATGTATTTAGCTCTTTTGTATCGTTTAGCAAGACTTGGCCATTGGACTAGGAATTTGTCTGCAACATAGTAATTTAGCCAGCCACTGAAGGAGAGATTCTTGCTTCGTGTTAGAGACTCTATAAATATGCTCCTTATTCTGCCTAGATACAATATTTTGGCCGTCCATATGGCACTTACTCCAGGAGCAGCGCCTGTTGAGATAACGTGGGTGAAGTTAAATTTAAGCATAGAGTACCACAGGATTGGGACGTTTATAAAACTGTTGATGGCATTTTTCATATCTTTTATAGATCTAACATTTGTTGGGTGCTTAAGCCAAACTACTTTTTCGTTTTTTAAAAGGTCTAGAGTCTGGGGGGTTTTATACGTTGCCCATATGCGGGGGTATTTCGACCAAAATTTTTTAAGAGCAAACAGTTCAATAATATGTCCACCTGAGGAAGCAGCAAGAAGAAGCCGAGGGGTTTTAGATGTGTGCTTTTTAGTAAGCATTTGGAGATTTTAGCAAGAGGAGAACAGCGAGGCAAAAATGGTGGGGGCTGGGAACCTTAGGATCTGTCTTCTATCGCTGTTGTGGTAAGGCTTTTATTTCTTTAGCACGCCTTTTAGGTACTTTTTGAGCTTCTTTTTTGCCTGATCCGAGTGGGGTTTTCCTATAAATACTGAGGTTGCATCTTTGCCACAGTGGGGAACAATGGCATCTTTACCTCCGGAGTGGCTACTGAGGAGTTCGGTCACGTCATAGACTTTATTCTCTATGATTATCCAGCAGTCTCTTTCGCTATTATGGGTTGCTACCTCATCCCTTGTATATTCTGGAAGCTCCTTGTGATTGTTTAAGGTTTTTACATATTCAAGTACTTCGGCTGCATGCCCTTGGGGCTTTACACTATGCCAGGATTTAATCATATCAAGCTCAGGGAGCTTTAGGAGAAAACTGCTTCGGTCTACTGTAAGGTAGGTTCTGCCCCCTACTGTCTTCTTTTTTAGTACATTGAAGGCTTTCAGGAGTTTAGCCTCAGGGTCGGACAGTAAGTGTATTGTAAGATTATGTTTCTCTATGAATTTTTTGTGTGATTCTTCAGAATTCTTCGAGACCCCTATGAGAAGTGTATCTAGTTTTTCAAATTGTTCCTTAAGCTGTGAAAATTCTTTAGCTTCAGTTGTGCACCCTGGAGTGTTGTCGCGAGGGTAAAAGTAAACCAGGATGTATTTATACCCTTTAGTATTTATGTTGCTTTGCCTGAGAAATTCTTTTAGGAGTTCGGTGTGAGACATGTAAAGATTATACAGGGACGGTTGAGATTTTCCAATCCTAAATGGATGGTTTTTGTAGGGGGGGTATTCAATGGGATAAGGGAGGCGCAGTTTAAATAGGGCGTGGGCAGCTTTCTGTATAGATGGAGATATCTATGTAAGGGGTGCGGGGGAGAATTTGTTAAGTTTCAAATTCTCCCCCGCACCCCCTATTTGCATTTAAGAATTTCTTCTGATATACTACCTAAGCTTTTAAGAATTTGGCTCATGAGTAGATCCAAAAATTCACAAACCCAGGCTGATTACATCGAAATAACAATTAGTCCGTGGGTAGCTTTTTCGGTAGTGGCTATTGTTGCCATTATTGTTTTTGGGGCGGTTTATATCTTTACTCATAAAGGTGGTAGCCAAAACCAGAATGGTGGATCTCAGGCCCAGGCTCAGCAAGCACAGAATAAAATAGTATTTCCTGCTAAGGTTGAGAATTCCCCTGTCTTGGGTAAGGATTCTGCACCTATTACGATTTTTGAGTTCAGTGATCTGGAGTGTCCATTTTGTAGAGCTTTCTATTATGGAATGCCAAGCCGAGGAATAAAAGGAGCGTGGTCAGAGATAGAGAAGCTCATCAAAGAGGGTAAGGTTCGATATGTTCACAAGAATTTTGTTGCTGTGCCTAGCCATAATCCAGCTGCTAAGCTAGAAGCAAAGGCCACTTATTGTGTTTATAAACTTGGAGGGACTGATAGGTATTATGAGTATATTCATAAGGTGTTTGAAAAAGCTGGCAGGGTCGGAGCTGGGTACAATGGAGCGTATCAGTCAGGTGGAGAAGGGAAGCTTAAAGAGGAGTTGGCTAAATTGGCATCAAGTATGAAGATTGATAAGGATAAATTCTTAGCATGTATTAATTCTGCCGAGTCTGAAAAACTCTACAAGCAGGATGAGAAGTACATACAAAATGTCATTGGTCCCAAGGCCTCGCAGTATATGCAACAGGGCAAACTTGATGGTTTGGGCACTCCAATGTTTATAATCTGCAAGACTCCAAAAGATAATAATACCGAATGTCAGGGGGAGGTCTTGATGGGGGCTTATCCTTTTAGCTACTTTGAGAGAATTATCAATAAATTAAAATAAGCAAATTTATTATGGCGAAAGTAAGGCAGAGGATTGACCTGTCTTTGAACAAGTTCATGTTAGATTTTCCGGGATTTTATGAGGCGCATTTTAGATCTTATGATCGCTTCCTAAAAGAGGGAATTCGAAACGCCCTAGAGAGTGTAAACCCTATCACAGACACTTTAGAGAAGATGTGGAAGTTGGAGTTTATAGATTACTATTTTAAAGATCCTCCTTATACGCTTGAGGAGTGCATGGATTACGATCTAACCTATGCTCGGCCAATGTTTGTTAAGGTTAAGCTTACTAGTTTGAAAACAGGTAAAACTCAAACTCAAGATGTTTACTTTGCGGATATCCCTATCCTTACCGAAGGAGGGTATTTCATAATAAATGGTGTGGTCAGGATGGTAAGGCTTCAGATTATAAGGTCTGAGGGTGTAATCTTTGAGGAAGCAAAAAATGTTAGCCCCAACGCAATAAATAGGTATGTAGCCAGGCTTATCCCCCAAAGAGGGGGATGGTATATGTTTGATATAAGTAAGAAGGGGGTAATTACCGTGGCTTTAATCAGGCAAAGAGTTAAGGTTTTGTTTACCACTCTACTTAAAGCTCTAAAGGGCTATACGGATTCAGAGATTTTGGCAATGTTTAAAGATGTTGATAAGAAGCATGGTTATATCAAAGCGACTCTAGAGCACGATAAAACCAGGAGTAAAGAGGAGGCTATTATGGCTATTTATTCTAAACTTAGGCCAAATGAGCAGGTTACGCTGGATAGGGCCAATAGGTACATTCGCGGCTTCTTCTTTAATAGTAGGAGGTTTTTTCTTGGTGAAGTGGGTAGGTATCAGATAAATCAAAAGCTCGGGCTATCATTTAAGGATCCTAAGATTCATGTAAAGGATCTGGTTGAGATCGTAAGGTATCTGATACGTGTGAATAATAGAGAAGCAACTCCAGATGATATAGACAGTTTAATGAATCGACGTGTTCGTACTGTGGGAGAGATTCTGGAGGAAGTTATGGAAGAGGCTATGCTTAGATTTGAAAGACATGTTAAAGATAGAATGAGTAGACTTGGGGCAGATGTTGATGTAAAACCTGCGGTTTTCGTACATACTAAAGTTGTATCTGCTCACTTGGCATCATTTTTAGGGTTAAGTCCGCTCTCTAAGTTTATGGAGCAGCAGAATATCTTTGGTCATATTGAAGAGCTAAGAAGGATCACAGCGAAGGGTCCTGGTGGGCTCACTGGTAAGAATGCTACTATCAGTGTAAGAGACCTTCATGTGTCTCACTATTCAAGGCTTTGTCCTGTCACTACTCCAGAGGGATTAAACGCAGGCCTTATTAATCACCTGGCTATCTTTGCTCGTGTCAATAAGTATGGGTTTATTGAAGCCCCCTATCGAAGGGTTAAAAATACAGTAAAGAACAAGGCTAAAGATCTAGAAAATAGGATCCTTAGGGAGGATCTGAAGGTAGGGGGTAGAACAATCAAAAAGGGGACATTTATCGATAAGAGTTTGGCTTCTAAGATCGCAAAGGAGATAAAGAAGGAAGAGATCAAGGTTTATCCGTATTTGACCGATAAGATCGACTACCTGAGTTATCATCAGGAAAGGCAGCACTATATTGGTCTATCTACCTATGCGCATGATGAATACGGGAACTTTTTGCCAGGTGTAGTTTATTTAAGACATGACGGTGACTTCGTGTTTACACCTATAGATAATATGGACTACGTTGATGTAAGAGGTTGGCAGATAGGTAGTCTAGGGCTTACGCTTATTCCGTTTGCAGATAGAACTTATGCTTACCGCGCTATGATGGCTTCAAACATGCAGAGGCAAGCTGTGCCTTTGGTGTTTCCTAAGGCCCGCCGTGTAGGTACAGGTATAGAAAAGCTCGTAGCAGAGCATAGCGGTAAGATGGTTTATGCAGAGGCAGATGGCGTGGTTGAGTACGCAGATGCAAATTATGTGATTGTTAAGTATAAAAATGGCAAGCGCAAAGAGTACAAGGTAGAGAACTTTGTAAGAACCAATGACAACACAGTAAGCACCCAGATAGTAAGGGTTATGCCAGGAGATAAGGTTAAGAAGGGGGACGTACTTATCGATGGTCCAAGTATGGATCATGGTGAGCTAGCTTTAGGTAAAGACGTGCTTGTGGCTGTGATGCCTTATGAAGGTCTAAACTATGAAGATGGTTTGGTTATTTCCGAGAGACTTCTAAAGGAAGATACTTTTACCAGTTTACATATTAAGCTATATACCCAAGACTTAAGGGAGACTCAAACAGGCCCTGAGTTGTTAACTCCTGATATCCCGAATGTAAACTATAAGCTTTTGCGAAATCTTACCGAAGAAGGCGTAGTCAGAGTAGGTAGCATTGTAGAGGGCGGAGATATTCTTGCTGGTATTGTCTCTCAGAAGGCTGAGAAACAGCTATCCCCAGAGGAAGTACTCTTAAGAGCTGTATTCGGAGAAGCAGCAAAAGAGGTTAAGAATAACTCACTTAGAATGCCACATGGTTCCCGTGGAGTTGTGATTAAGACTCAGGTTTTGTCTCGTGAGGATGGGGTATCTTTGCCTGCTGGAGTTTTAAAGAGGGTGAAGGTGTGGGTGGCTGAGCTAAAGAGAGTGTCCTACGGTGACAAGTTTTCAGGGTATTATGGAGACAAGGGTACAGTCTCAAGAATTTTGCCAGAAGAAGACATGCCCTTTTTGCCAGATGGAACTCCAGTGGATATGATAGTTACACCTCTTATTGCTAAGCGAATGAACCTGGGTATTCTCTACGAGATTATGCATGCTACTTTAGCTAAAGAATTAGATGTCTATCTTAGTATTCCTAATTTCGAGCCGTACGATCAAAAGTGGATAGAAGATAATATGAAGAAGGTAGGGATTGGAAAGTTTAAGAAGCAGGTGCTTTATGATGGTAAGACGGGACGCAAGTTAGATAATGTAGTTACCGTAGGATGGAAGAACTTTATGAGGCTTAAGCACATAGCTTCCGATAAGATGCATGCAAGGTCGACAGGTCCGTACTCTGTTGTTACTCAACAACCAGTAGGTGGTAAATCTCATATGGGTGGTCAGAGATTCGGTGAGATGGAAGTGTGGGTACTTGAAGCTCACGCAGCTGCTTATACGTTGCAAGAGATGCTTACAATTAAATCTGACGATGTGAGGGGCAGAACTGCTGCTTATAAGGCTATCTTGCAAGGTGAGAAGATTAAGATGGAGAACGTTCCTGAAACATTTAATGTTCTGCTCAGAGAGCTTAACTCGTTAGGCGTTAAAGTAGAAGTTGAATTAAAGAAATAAGATTATAAGGTTAAGAACCTATGGAAGATATTAAATCCTTAAAGTTTTTGCTAGCGTCGCCAGAGGATATTTTGGCCTGGTCTTATGGTGAGGTAGAGTTACCAGAGACGATTAATTACCGTACTTTAAAGCCAGAACCTCGCGGATTAATGTGCGAGAGGATTTTTGGTCCTACGAAAGATTATGAATGTTACTGTGGTAAATACAAAAAGATCAAGTACAAGGGAATCGTTTGTGATAAGTGTGGTGTAGAGGTAACTACCAGCAAGGTTAGACGTGAAAGAATGGGGCATATTAAATTAGCAGTCCCTGTAGTTCATATCTGGTATGCATATGGAGTACCTAATAAGCTCTCTATTTTGTTAGATATTCCTATCAAAAAGTTGGTCTCTGTGATTTACTACATTCAGTATGTGGTTATAGGGGTAGATGAACAGAAGCGTCAAGAAGTCCTTAAAAAGATAGAGGAGATTAGAAACACAGAACTTAGCGCCATTGAGGATTCATATGCAGAAGATTTAAAGGCTGCAGAAGAAGAGTACTCAAAGCTTAAAGAGAAATTAGAGAGTGGCAAGCTTAAGGAGAGTGAGATGTTTAAGCTCGAGCGTGAACTCGAGAAGGCTGCTGCACGACTCGCCTCTGTAAGGAGAAAGATAGCAGAAGATAAGGCGGAAGCAGAAGAGAGATTCAAGAAGCTTTTAGAGCTTACAAATACGATCAAATATAAAGAGGTTTTAAGCGAGGACGATGTTAGGCTCTTTGATGAGTATGGGCTTCGGTTTTTTGACGTTGACATGGGAGCTCCTGCTATAAAGAAGCTACTTTCTGATCTAGATCTAGAGAAAATGCGCGATGAGCTGAGAAAACAATATAATTTGGCTCGAGGCGCAGCTGAGAGGAGAAATATTGAGAGGAAACTTAAGTACGTAGAGGGCTTTTTGAAAAACGGCACGCGTCCAGAATGGATGGTCCTTGAGGTATTGCCTGTGCTTCCTGCAGACTTAAGGCCGATTATTGCGCTTCCGGGAGGTAGATTTGCCACTCATGATCTTAACGACCTTTACAGGAGGGTCATCAATAGGAACAACAGGTTAAAGGAGCTAATGGAAATTGGTGCTCCAGATATTATTCTCCGTAATGAGATGCGAATGCTTCAAGAGGCTGTTGATGCTTTAATAGACAATGAGCACAGATTTAATAGGCCAATTGTTGGGCGTACGGGAGTGCCGTACAAGTCCCTAACCCAGATGTTGCGTGGTAAAAAGGGTAGGTTTAGAAGAAACCTTTTGGGTAAAAGGGTAGATTATTCTGGCCGTGCTGTTATTGTACCTGATACGAGTCTTAAGCTATATCAATGCGGTTTGCCTAAAGATCTGGCTTTAGAGATCTTTAAACCATTCGTGATTCATAAGCTAATCGATAAGGGCCACGCTGTTACAATCAAAGATGCTCAGGAGCTAATTGAGCTAAAAGAAGATATTGTTTGGGATATTTTAGAAGAGATATTAAAAACCAGGACAGTGCTTCTTAACCGCCCGCCTTCACTTCACAAGTACAGTATTCTTGCTTTTTATCCAGTCTTGGTAGAAGGTAGTGCCATTCGTATCAATCAGTTGGTAACACCAGGGTACAATGCAGACTTTGATGGTGACCAAATGGGAGTCTTCGCAGTGCTTACGGATGAAGCATTGGAGGAGACTAAAACTCGAATGCTTGCGCGTTATAACCTTATCAAGGTTGCGGATGGTTCCCCTATAGTATCGTTCGGTAGAGATTTAGTTATTGGGATTTATCATCTTACCTATATGCCTGATAAGTACGATGAGAAGAAGCTTAAAGCGTTTGCTACTCCAGAAGAGGCTATCGCTGCGTACCATTTGGATAGGATTTCGCTTCAGCAGCCGATAGCTACCATAGTCGATGGCAAGCGCGTCGTTACAACTGCAGGTAGGCTGATGTTAAACTCTTTATTGCCAGATGATTTTAGGTTTGTTAATGAGACTCTAGATAAGAAAAAGGCTAATGCTCTTTTAAGGGAGATCGTGTTAAATTACGATCCGATTACAGCTGAGAGGTTCCTAGATAATGTTAAGCTGTTAGCTTTCAATTATGCCACACTTTCGGGCTTTTCTGTGAGTGTCGATGATTTTATCGAATACACGAAGAAAGAAAAATATATAGAAGAGGGGAAGAAGAAAGCGTATGAGATCGAGCAGCAGTACCAGATGGGATTGATGACAAAGCAAGAAAGAGATGCCGCGATTATTAAGCTTTGGAGAGAGATTAAAGAGAAGATGTTCGAAGAAGTTTGGAATAAATTGCCGGATGATAATCCTCTAAAGCTTCAAGTGGTAAGCGGTGCTAACGGTAGTGAGGCTCAAGCTGGGCAGATCGTGGCGATGTTGGGTATTGTGCAGGATGTAAGGGGTAGGCCTGTGAAAGTACCGATTTTGCACAGCTATTCTGAGGGGCTTAACCCATTTGAGTACTTCTTGTCCAGCTATGGAGCTCGAAAGGGGATGTTGGACACAGCTCTTAATACAGCAAACAGCGGTTATTTCGCACGTAAGCTTGTGGATGTAGCCCAAGACGTAATAGTGCGAATAGAGGATTGTGGTTATGATGGTCCAGGTATTAAGATTAGCAGGGACCAGAAGAGAAGTTTAGGGTTTGTAGAAAGAATTACAGGTCGATATGTCACAGCGGATGTTAAGGATCCTAAGACGGGTGAAGTGTTGGTCAAAAAAGGAGAGCTAATTGACGAGAAAAAGGCCGCAGAGCTTGACAAACGTGGAGTAGAAGAGGTTTGGGTACGAACCCCAATGTATTGTAAGTCTCCTCTAGGGGTTTGCCAGAAGTGTTATGGTTATGACTTTGGAAAGTATCAGGTTGTTGGATTAGGTGAGCCGGTTGGTATATTGGCTGCGCAGTCTTTGTCGGAGCCAACCACCCAGATGACACTTCGAACCTTCCACGCTGGAGGTGTAAGTGCGGACATTACCTCAGGCCTTCCTATGTTGCTAGAGTATTTTGAGATGAGGACTCCTAAGAGACCTGCTATCTTGTCGCCTCTCACGGGGCAGGTCTTTGTAAAGGGTAGAAAGGTAAGGATCGTAGGTACTAGAGAGGCAACTAGGACTTATGTGCTTGAGGATTCCTATACTGTGAAGGTAAAAAATGGTGATAAGGTCAAAAAAGGTGATGTACTATTTGAGATGCAAGAAGGTCAGGTAGTTAAGGCTCCTGCGGATGGGACTATTGAGCTTATGGGTAGGGTATTGAGATTAAAGGCAAAGGTGAAAGAAACAGTAAGTTTTGATATCCCTGATTACGCTGAGATTGTGGTAAAAGATGGCCAGAAAGTTTCTCCAGGAGATAGGATCACAGACGGAAGAATTGATCCTAAAGAATATAATGAATACTTTGGTACTGAGGCGACTCAGCAGTTTTTGTTAGATCAGATTCAGGCCTTGTACCATGACTACGGAGTTGACGTACACGATGTGCACATTGAGGTTATTCTAAGACAGATGAGTAAGCTTGCTAAGATAATTGATCCTGGAGATACAGGCCTTATCAGAGGTACGTTCCTTAACAGGTTTTTGGCAGACGTTAGGAATCAACTTCTCGTCAAGGAAGGTAAGAAACCAATTGTGTATGTAAGTAGAATGCTTGGTATTACAGTAACAGCGATAAATGCCGAGAGTCCGCTTGCAGCTATGTCATTCCAGGAAGAGGTGCGAGTTTTATCTGAGGCAGCTATCTTAGGTCGGAAAGATTACTTGCGAGGCATTAAAGAGAACGTAATTGTGGGGCATTTGATACCAGTAGGTGAACGTGCTATAATCAGTGACGTTACTAAGCTAGACGAAATGCACGAATAATGCCGACTATATCGCAGTTAATTCGAAAGGGGAGAAAACCCAAGAGAGAAAGAAAGCCAAGGCGTCCAGCGTTGGCTTTTGCATTTAATAAGCTTAAAAATAAGCCTACTTATTACTACTCACCGTTTAAGAAGGGCGTTTGTACTAAGGTCTACATAATGACCCCTAAGAAACCGAACTCTGCGCAGAGAAAAGTTGCAAAGGTTAGGCTCTCAAATGGTGCACATATTATTGCATATATTCCAGGTGAGCAGCATAACTTGCAGGAGCACTCAGTGGTGTTAGTTCGTGGTGGTAGGAGAAGAGACCTGCCGGGTGTGAAGTATACAATTGTAAGGGGTGTTTACGACGCCGCTGGTGTTCCTGGAAGAAAGAGAGCTAGATCTAAGTATGGTGTTAAGAAAGAAGAGGAATAATATAGAGATTTAAAGTCATGAGAGGTAAGCGAGCACCTGTAAGGAAATTGCCGCCTGATCCTGTTTATAATTCGCCTATTGTTACGAAGCTTATTAATTTCGTAATGAAAGATGGTAAAAAATCTATTGCTCAAAAGCTTGTTTACAGCGCATTAGAAAAGGCTGCAAAATTGGTTAATAATAAAGATGCCTTAGAAGTGCTAACTACGGCTCTAGAGAATATAAGGCCTCAAGTGGAGGTAAGACCTCGGAGAGTTGGTGGGGCAAATTATCAGGTGCCGGTTCCGGTAGATGAGCGCAGAGGGTTGACTTTGGCTGTAAGATGGCTCGTTGCTGTTTGTCGTGAAAAGCAAGGAAAGCCTTTTGATGAGTTTTTAGCAGAAGAGATTGCAGCGGCCTATAAAGGTGAGGGGGATGCGGTCAAGAAGAAAGAGATGGTTGAGCGGATGGCTGAAGCTAATAAGGCTTTTGCTCAGTTTAGATTCTAGTTTATGGTTAAGCTTAAGGTAAGTAAACGCACACTTTTAGGCAAAAAGACTAAAAGGCTGCGTCGGCAAGGGATTGTTCCTGGTGCTATTGCGCGTTATAAAAAAACTACGATCCCTGTACAGATCGAAGAGAAAGAGCTGTTGCCCTTGGTTAGACTTAATCAGGTAGAGAAGATTCAGGTAGAAGTTGAGGGTGAAAAAGAGCCTATAGAAGCAGTTGTTACGGAGATTGTTGTAAATCCATTGAATAACAAGATAGAAAGTTTTTTGCTTACAGAAGTAACGCCGAAGTCTCATGTTATAGTACATGTGCCGATTAGAACAAAAGGGGAATCCCCAGCAGTAAAGAACAATATCGGTGTGTTGGTTTTCAGCTCACATTACGTAAGGCTGGTGGTAAACAGCGAGAATATAGTGCCCTATATTGAGGTTGATATCTCTGGTTTAGATCAAGTAGGCCAAAGGATCCTAATAGGCGATCTCGAGTTGCCAGAAGGAGTAAAACTGGCCAGTGCTAAGGATGCTCAACTTACGGTGCTTACTATAAGACCTCCTCAGAAGACACTTGCTGAAGAGAAGGCTGAAGAAGAGGAAGCAGCTGCTGAGGCTGAGGAGGTTGAGGAAGGTGAGGCTGCTGAGACCACTGTCGAAGGTGAGACAGCCGAGGGCGTAGAGAAGACTGAGGAAGGCGCTGAAGATTCTGCTCAAGAGGGTTAGGCTATGCTCTATTATATCCGCTATTCTGAGGTTGGTTTAAAGGGTAAGCAGGTAAAAAGGTTTGAGAATATTCTTCGGGAGAATTTGTTGACCCAGTTGCCAAAAGAGATATCTCCCAGGATAGAGTTTAAACAGAAGCGGGGATTTCTTTATGTTGACGCTGATAATTTTAAGGCGGTAGAAGAGGTTTTATCCCGTACCTTTGGGGTGGCTTGGTATGGTCCAGTAGAGGAGTTTAAATTTAAGAACGTCGACGATATTTTAAAGCACATTGAGCCTTTTAGAAGTTTCTCTGTAGATATTAAGCGCTATGATAAATCTTTACCTTTTACTTCTCTAGATCTTTTTCATAGGATCTCTGCCAAATTTGCGGGGAGGGTTAGTAAAGAGGCAGAGATCAAGATTAAGATCTTTTTATATTCTGCGAATGTAGCTCATATTGTAGTTTACAAACCCGGTCCTGGAGGTTTACCGGTTGGCAGCAGCGGTCGGGGTATTGTTTTATTTTCAGGTGGCATAGACAGTCCGGTGGCCGCTTATCTTTTGGCCAAGAGAGGAATAAGATTGGATTTGCTACATTTTCATAAGCCCGGAGTTGACATTGACAAGATTAAAAGATTGGCTAAGATTTTGTCAGGGTATATACCTGGTTTGCGGTTGTTTTCGGCAAGTACAAGATATTTTAGAGAGGCAGTAATAGAGAAAGAGTTTGCATATAAGTTACAGGTTTTCAGAAGATTTATGATACTCGTGGCTTCTAAGCTAGGATGGCGAAAGTTTAGAAAGTCATTTGTGATCGGCACAGGTGATAGTTTAGGGCAGGTTGCATCTCAGACACTCTCTAATCTGGTTGGAGTCACATCGGTTTTGTGTGATTATGGCATCAATAATGTGTTTATCGCTAGGCCCTTAGTTGGCTTGGATAAAGTGGAGATTATAGATCTAGCTAAGAAAATAGGAACGTATAGGATAAGTCTTGAACAATACCCAGACTGCTGTGCTAATGTAGCTGCTTTTGGCGTAAAAACGGTGAGCAATACTCAAAAGATTAGGGAATTTGAAGCACAGATTGATCTAGAGCAGCTTGCAAACTCTACCGTCGAGGAGATAAAGCAGGTACAATATACGTAATGTTTTGGAAGAGAAAGAAAGCTCACGATTTTGGTAGATTTTATAAGCAGATTTTGCAGCTTAAGATTAAGCTAAAAAGAGGTGAAAAGAGCTTAGACTTTTATTCTCTGCGGGAGTTGTTTATTTCTATCGACGGTTTGATGTTTCATATCTTTACGGCTTTAGGTGTAAGCGCTGAATCTGTTTCGGCCCAAATAAAAGCGGCTGTTGAGAAGGGAATTTTATCGCGGCATGCATATGCTGTGCTTGATAAATTTCATCAAGTACGTAATAAGGTCGCTTACGAGGACTATGTGCCAGATAAAGGAGAGATCGATTTAGGGTTTAGGGCCTTAGATGCTTTAGCTGAGCTAATTCAGCCTAGGGTACATAAAGGGTTGGTGAAGGGCAAGTAGAGTGGGCTATGACTCTTTCAGGGGGTTCACCTTAGGAAATGGCTGAGTTTCCCTGAAGGTGCTTTGGGATTGTGGTCTGTCTCTACTTCTATTTATGCAGTGCTGGTAGGCTTTTAAGGGAGTGGATGGAAACGATTCTTCTTTTCCTCTGATATTTTGCTGGCCGTTTTTTATGAAGTATAATAAACTGTGAAGGTCACCAAAGTTTTAATCTTTATTCTGCTGTGGATAGGATTACTCTTTTTTAGCCCTTCAATAAAGGCTGGTATAGAAGATGACGTAAAAGATGCGGTATCCCAGGCTCAACTTAAGCTGGCTTCTGAGCCTTCCCGTGTTTCCCTCCAAAAACCTGTCTATCATGCTTTCGTAGGTAGACTTTCAGCACAAGAGAACGCAATGCATGTTACAGAGATAATAGCGGTAGTGAATACCTCGAGAAATCACGGCGTGTTTATAGCCTTGCCGCTTAGTGCCTATCTCTCAGATAAAAAAACATTCCATGTTGTTGATGTAAAAGTAGATAAAGCTTTAAAGTATGATGGTCAGAGGCCAGTAGAAGCTCCGTTTTTTACACAGATTGAGCCTGTTGGTAGGTATGGTGAGAAGGCGTTTTTTATCTTTGTGGGGGATAAAAACAAAACCGATCCTGGCAAGCATACCTATGTAATTTCATATACTGTTTATAATGTATCTGAGACTGTAGGTAACGTAGATGTGGTGGCATATGACTTGGCTCGGGTTAGAAAGGGTAGCTTTATTTATCCTTCAGAGTTTTATGTTGTGTATGTTCCTAAGAGTTTGAGAGAATTTCATATATATCTTGATGAGTTCGAATATAATGAGCATGTGGTCAAACAAGATGTCGGGACAGAGGTTAGGATAGACTTCCCAATAAAAGGCGGAACTTACGATGTACTTACATTTTCAGGGAAATTCCCTGCCGGCACCTTTGCTGTCACGGATAAGATCAAAAAGCTACGGAGCCAAGGAGATACTATGATTCGGAATATTAAGCTAGGGAAGGCTTTGAGAAAATTGGTATTGTGGGGCTCGCTGGCCTATGCAGCCTGGCTTATCTTTTCTATCTATAGCTTTTATCAGAAATATGGCAAAGAGCGCTTCACAAAGGCTTTCCCTCCTGTTTATGTGCTTAGTAAAAAGTTGAGATCTATAAGTCCAGCCTTGGCGTCCTTTATTTTTTATTATGAAAATAATCTTAAACTTCAGCGTGTTTTAACTTCTCAAATCTTAGAATGGGCTGTCTCTAAGGTTTTAGTTATTAATAAAGAGCCAAAGCAACCTACCCAACTTACGCTTCTTAAAAGGCTTGAGAGCTTTAGAGATAAAGCAGAGGAGCTTGTGTTTAATCTGTTTTTCAAAGATAAGGATACCTTTACGGTGGCTCCTTCTTCTTTTACCAGGGGAGAACTCCTGTCGATGATTGGAGGGATTCGTCGGGAGTTTAAAGAGCGTTTCTTGGAGCATTCAGGAGATAGTGAAAGGAAAAAACTCACAGTTACTGTTTTTCTGATAGCTTTTGTTGGTCTTGTGGGGCTGTTTTTCGCCTATCCTGTCTTTGAGTTAGCCGGAGGAGTTTTAGCCCAGGTGGCAAATGGCAATGAGCTGTTTTTAGCGAGTCTTACTCTGATGGTCCCTGGGGTAGTTTGGCTTATTTTCTCTAGATACATGGGTAGACTAAATCAGGAGGGAATTGATCTGTACAGAGAGCTTCATGGTCTCTATCGATATATTAAGGCTGCAGAGGTTAAGCGGATAAAGTTTTTTAATGATCCTGACAAGTTGGTAAAACATTTTGAAGAGCTTTTACCCTATGCTGCGATGTTTGGGTTGTTTGATAAATGGGTAAAAGTATTTAAAGATATCTTTAAGCTAAAGAATATTGATTATCAGGCATACTGGTTAAGGGGTCAGACCTTAGGCAGTGTAGAAGCAGCGACTGATGCTATAGATTCTGTGTATGAAAGCGTAGATTCTGCGATCTCTAAAACCGTGGAGTCAATGGTAAAAGAAAGCGGAAGCTTCTCTTCAGGAGGCGTCTCAAGTTCTGGCGGCTCAGGAGGAGGTTTCAGCGGTGGCAGCAGCAGCGGCGGGTGGTAGTATAATAAATATGCAAGAGATAAGGGATCTTTTAGAGCTTCCTTCACCCATTTTCCATATTATTTTTGATCTTAGTAAGGTCATAGTTCCAGTTAAGTTGAAGCAACAGATGCTAGAAGCTGAGACTGGGGGGAGTACAGGTTTTAAACCACCGCCCTGGTATCTTAACTTAATCTCTTCACTTAAAACTAGATTTACCTTTGGGATTTTGTCTAATACTTCAGTTCCAGATCTTTATCTTAAATATCTTAAACTAGATAAATATTTCAGTCCTAGGATCTTTACCCTCTGGGAAGCCCCACCTAAGCCACATCCGGATGCATTCAGAAAATATCTAGAGAAGGTAAAGATGCCAGTCGAAAATATTGCCATGATTGACGATAAACCACACAACCTGGTTGTGGCTAAAAGTTTTGGAATCTATACAGTTTGGGCAAGACTCCCAGAACAAAAGGATCCTGATATTGTTCATCAACCACTCCTTGATGCCTGGATTGAGTGGCATGCTTATTTGGACAGGCTAACAGAGAGGTAGAGAACGGCTAAATTCTGTTCGCGGGGAATGCCTCTAAGTAAAGTTCGTTTTGGTTAACTCTATTAGGGCATTTATGTCTCCTTTGTTTTTAAAAATTAGGTTACCAACTTTTTGTAAGAATGGGCGAAGTTGTGGATAAAAATTCGCATCTGAGTATGAGATTTTATTTTCTGGCCAGAGTCTCGTCACCACTATTCGGTCTATATAAGAAAGATTGAATGCAATTGCTTCAGTTAAGGCCCATCGCTGTTGATCACTTAGCTTAGCTTTAAGCTTGTTTAGATACGCATGAATATAAGATTCTATAAATTCGATCGCGAAAATAGGTAACCCTTTTGGTTTAGCATGCTTGTACCAAACGGAAAACACGCACCCTTCCCATGCGCTTGTAGAGAAAAATCCGCTAATGACGCATACAAAAGGAAACGGATTGAAGGAGTAATGGATGGCAAGTAGGGTGTTAACCCTGGAGACTAGAAATTTTAAACGTTCGGGAGTGTAGAATATTTTGAAAAACTTAAGGGCAGAAGAAAGTTCTCTTCTGTGAGCCTTGTGGAATTTTTCTACAAAACTATAAATTAAATCCCATTTCTCTTCGTTTGACTTGATGGATCTAAATTTGCGAATAAGAGAGTAGGGTATATTGCGGCCCTTTAGCCTTTTTTCTTCATCGGCCGGGTCATGAGGAAGTTGCTCTATAATATTCCACAATATGTTAGCATCGCTTGTGCAGGAGGTTGTAAAACGTACCAGCATACTGCTATAGTATTCTATACGATTTTTAAGGTTTTGTGGTTTAAGGAGTGGTGGTATAAGTTTAGGGTGGGGGATCGCTGTTTGTTAGATAGGGGGAGAAGGCAGGAGTCTGTTTGAGAGCTTGGTGAGATTATGAAAAAGCTTGGAAGGATTTTCCTGACAATAATCATAATCTTTACTTTCCTGGTAAATATTTTACAGAGTTTTGTGGCGGTAGAAATAGTTAGGTGGCATCTAAAGAAGCAGGGTTATGTAGGTAAAAAGAGTATGCCTTCGTCCCCTGTAGGTGTTGTTGGAGCTGCAGGAGTAGTGAGGCTTTATACTCATTCATGTGTTAGGTTTAAAGTGCCTGCCTTTGACGTGACTGAAAGGTTAAGCTTGGCTGGGAAAGCGTATACAGTATGTTCAGAAGGGGAGGGTACTGGATTTGCAGTCACTAAAGATTATATAGCAAGTGCGGGGCACGTTTTGATGCCGTCGAGTAAGGGTATCTTTTATGGATATGCAGCCTATCTTTTGGCCTTTTTATCTAAAGGGAGAGCACTCCCCGGATATTTAGATAATGGTTTTTCCAGTGATCTTTTAGCTGCAGGTAGAAGGTTGGGATACTCCAGACCTGGTTCCACATTTTACAAGAAGGTTCTTAAACAGATTGCAGATAGGTTAAGCGAGGATAGCTTTACTTTGGCTAAGCATAAAGTTTGGGCAACTCTTGGAGCTTCTGTAACTTGTACGCCTACCGGGCGGTGTAATTCGTTTTATCATAAAGTGGTTCAAGTAATTCCTGTAGATGGATATGTTCCCAAGGCGAATTTTAACTGGAAGATCGGGGCGCCCACGACGGGGGGAGTCTTGCCTGATTTGGCAGTTGGTAAGCTTACGGAGCGACTTGGTGTGACTCCCTTGCAGCTAGGGGATTCACGATACATTGATGTTTCCGAAAGATTAATCCTCGTTGGTTTTTCTCCTCTCGTAGATTCTTCTCTCCCCGATGGAGTAATCTTACCTCACGTACAGGAGGGGACGTTATACACCTCTGAATACTCCCCTTACTTTATGTTTTCTGATTTTTTAATAGTAAAAATGCCAGGGTTTCCAGGTGAAAGCGGTAGTCCGGTCCTTAATTCCAAGGGAAAGGTCGTGGGTATATGCGCCTTGGGGGAGGTAGAGGGGATACTATCATCTGAAGATGAGGTGATGATGGCTGTAAAGGTTTCGCTTTTAAAAGAGCTTTTGGACAAACACGGCATAAAGTACAACCATTCTTCTTCGTCTGAGGTGTTATTAAGAAGTCTTCAGACCTCTAGTAAACATTCGAGGAATAAGCTTGAACAGTTTATAAGATTCGAGCCAGCGTATTATTCTGAGCTTTTAGGGCATTACTTTTCCGTTAGGGAAGACAGGCCTAGGTGACAAGAGTTTGGATTTTACCTTACACTCGAGAGTACACCTATTTTTTTATGATAAGCGCTACTTGGCTGCAAGATAATTCTAAGCGGCAAAGGGGAAAAGGTGGTAGGGGGGCTGGTGGCAAAATCGTAGAGACTCGATTTTGCCACCAGCCCCCCTACGTTGCCTTTTATCTTCTGAGCCTGATACTATTAAAGTGTATGGGCTCTATGCTTATCTTAGTGCAAGTCAAGCCGAAATCAAGGATGTATAAAGTAGAAAGACTTCCAGACAATGCTGTGGTGCCGTTACCGGGGTTTTCAGGAAAGGTCTCTGCTATGTATAGGGTTTTCCTAAAGGAGCCTCCTGTTGACGGGAAGGCAAACACAGCGTTGGTCAAGTTGCTTTCAGATTACTTTGGCAAGCCTGTACGGATTTTAAGGGGGAAAGGTTCAAGGATTAAACTGATGCAGGTGGGGTAAGGGGCTGGGGCGAAAATCGACTTTCTTCGATTTTTGCCCCAGCCCCGCCCATGTGTAGAGCAGTTCTTGCGAAAGGTGTATAATCAGTGAGCTTAATTTGTAAATTGCCTGGAGATGTTAGGGCTTTTGTCAGTTTTGTTTGCTATCTTGATCTTAGTCTTGGATGGTACCCTCATGAATGTCGCTATGGTTAATGTAGCGGCTGATTTGAAGATTTCGCTATCTGATCTTCAGACTCTTATTACCTTTTATTCCCTTGTAATGGGGGCCCTCATGTTGCTTGGAGGGAAACTGGCAGATGTTCTTGGTAGAAAGAAGATTTTTATGCTAGGAGTTGCACTGTTTGGGATAGGCAGTCTAATTTCAGCCTTGTCGTCAAAATCATGGCAGCTTTTATTGGGTTGGAGTATTATAGAGGGTATTGGAGCAGCTTTAATGATGCCTGCCTCAACCTCATTGATAGTGGACTCATTTAAAGGTAAGAAGCGGGCTTTGGCATTTGGCTTATGGGGTGGGATAGCTGCCGCAGGGGCTGCTCTAGGCCCAGTGGTTGGAGGCTATATAACAACGTATTACTCATGGCGCTATGCTTTTTTGATGCAGGTGGTTGTCGCAGTTTTTGTGCTACTCGGAGCATTTAAATTGCGAGAGAGTGCTCCACTTAAAGGAACCAAGATAGATTTCATCGGCGCATTGCTGGCTGGATTAGGGGTAACATCAATAATCTATGCTTCTCTTAAGGCTTGGGAGTATGGTTGGTTTAAAGCTAAAAAGTCCGTCGAGATAGCCGGAATAAATTTGGCTTTTTTTAATATCTCTTTGACTTTTTGGCTAATGGTAGCAGGGGTCATCCTTTTACTTTTGTTTGTTGTGTGGCAGAGAAGGTGTAAATATCCTTTGCTGAATCTGGAGATCTTTAAAAATTGGGACTTTACTAGCGCCATTGTATTCGTGACCGTGCTGAATTTAGCCCAGGCTGGTTTGTTTTTCGTTTTACCTATCTATTTCCAAGTCCTTTTCAATCTAACACCTCTTAAGGTAGGTCTCTATTTGCTCCCTATCACAGTTGGCGTTTTGCTTACCTCTGCTATAGGTTCACGCTGGTCTAGGAGTTCTAAGTTCACCATAGTTCTAGGTTTAATTCTCTCTTTAATAGCTGGAGTAATACTATTTAATATAATTGATACCAAACTTGAATACGTTAAATTTGTTCCAGTGTTTATTCTCCTCGGGGCTGGATTGGGTTTCGTAATGTCGCAGATAACTAATGTAATTATGTCTGCCGTCCCTGCCAAATATGCTGGGGAAGCGTCTGGCGTTAATAGTACTCTGCGTAGGATCGGCAGCTCTCTCGGCACAGCACTAGTAGGGACGGTCTTTTTCTCTTACACAGAGGATAAGCTAAGACCGCTTGCAAATACTCTCCATCTTCCGAGTCTTGATGTGAGAATTGTCGCCGAAGTTATAAGGCATCTGCCTGCGGCGGTGAGTGCTAGACTGTTTGATAGTTTTGCGGTCGTGGTAGTTGATGGGATCAAGCGGGTTTCTATCTTTACGATTGTAATACTTTTTGTAGTGGTGGTCTGGGCTTTGTTTGTGCCCTTGAGGGTGGAGAATAATGATAAGAGTTAGGGGGATGTCCGGCTTTAGTCTAGCTGCGGGGTGTGCTATTTTACTCCGGTTCGATGTAAAGCGTCCAAAGCTTTCTTGGCTGCATCAAGTGCGGTAGAAGCTTTAAGTTTTGCAGCCGAAGCATTTTTGTGTCCTCCCCCTCCCAAGGCCATCGCTGCTTTGCTTACATCTACAGTCGGAATTGATCTAAACGATATGGAATAAAGATTTTTATCTTTTAGCTTAGGATAAACAAAAAAGAAAGCATGGATCGCAGGGATAGATTCGAGGATTTTGTGCAGTGTAAAGAGTTTAATAGCTTGAAGCCGAGAGGGATTTTTAACCTCGTCAGTGTCGATAAATGTGTACGCGATCTTGCCGACTATTTTGATGTGCTCTAGGATGGTTTTTATTTCGTCAATAGTCTCAGGGAACAGTTTCTCTTCTGTGACGGTGTAGATATCGCGGATCGAGAAGTGATTTTCGCTGAATTTGAGAAGTTTTTTAAACAGAAGACAAGTGGAGAACCGGTTGTTTGTGAGGTATTTAAAACCTCGAGTGTCTGCAAGAATGCCAGTAGCTAGATTAAATGCGACTTTCCAGCTTATTTTAAGCTTAAGCTTCTCAACAAAGATCTCTGACAAGATCGTGGCCGTAGCACTGCAGATGTATCTAAATACCAGGTCGGCGGGTTTAATTTTGATCTTGATGGGAGTAGCATGGTGATCAATAAGAACAAGCTGTTTACTAAAGATCATTTTCTCAACTTCGGGGTGGTCGAAGGGAAAAGTCCTGTGCGGTTCTGCCACATCGAGGATAAACACTACATCCGCAGCGTTTAAGACTTGTTTTAGGGTGGCTGTGTTTGGTTTAACTAGAGTATTTGGGGGAGCAGGGAGCCCTTCTATTGGAGGTTCAAATAGGACAGAGGCGGTGCGTTTTTTGAAGTTTTCCGTAAGGATAAAGTTGAGCCCAAAAGAGGAGCCATTGGCATCTGAATCAAGACCTGTGTGCGTAAAAATTACAAAGTTATCGTGGTCTCTTATGAGCTTTTCAAGACTCTTAAGCTTGTATGATAAAATACGCATAGAGGATTGTATCACTTTGGACGGTTTGATGGGGATATTGGCTAAAGTTGGCTAAGGCGCAGCTGGTGATAGGAGTATAGAAGCAATTCGTTAAGCAGCGCATGGGCCCATAGCTTAATTGGCTAGAGCGTCCGCGTCGCATGCGGAAGGTTGCGGGTTCGAGTCCCGCTGGGTCCAGGGGAGCCTTCTAGACCTTGTGTATTTGTCCTTCCGCAAATATTAAGTTGGGTTAGAAATCCTTTATGTATATCTTCGACTTCTGTATGGTCTGGCGAATGCATTAGGTCCGGTAATTGGAGGGGGCTTAAGTCGTCGTTTTGTCCATTTTGGTCTGTTTAGTGGGGGTGGACGCATTGAAGTTTGACCTTGGGGCTGATTGCTTTTTCCTTTTCTCAGCTTGTTTAGGTCTATTACATATATGTTTTTCTTCAACCCCCCGCCCCATACGTGTGCCCCTGTGATGTTGTTGTTTTGTCGTCCTGCCCACGTACTCTCGTATACGATGCCTTTAGTTGGGTTTCTGCCTTCTAGCCATAGGATAGTGTATATGCTTTGCCCATTGTCATCTACGACTTTAACAGGGCCTAAAATTCTAAGCCTATACCAGTTTCTTATGAATTCTTCCGCCTCTTCTTGAGTATTAAACGCTACTAAGGCTGTGGCAGCAAAGGTGTGAATGCTTCGGTTGTTAATTGTAGCTTCTGTAAGTTGGGTTTTAAAAGAGATCGTACTGCCAGGTGGAGGCTCAATACTAGGGGCATACTGGCCGTCGTATATTGTAAGATCCATAAATGGCGGCAAACCAGAATTCTCTAGCGGCACTGGGCCTACATAGAATCCAGCTTTACCATGTGAGGAGAGTTTAGGATCTTCTAGATATGGTTGTACGCGCTTTATCCATTGTGTCGTTGTTTCATTACTGTTGGGGATTGCTTTGATAAGCCAAGCTAAATTCCCTACCGGTGTCGTAGCGGCACAGATGCCAAAAGCATTGTGGGTAAATTCGTTAGCTTTCGGATTTGTGGCAAAGAAGATTTTGTTTAATCTCTCGGGTTCAGTAACGTAGGTGTTGTTTAATGCATAAGAAGCTATTTCAAGATTGTGCATCTTGAAGTTTGGCCATAGTACTGTCCATTGTGCATCTGTGGTAGTAATGGGACCAACTTCTACTACATATTTACCGGCTAATGGGCCTTCTTTCATAAACCCTGCGAATCTTACCATTTCAGTTTGATATGCGGTTTGTACCAGCTGAACAAGAGTCTTGCCTTTTTTATCTTTGGCGTTAATCGTAAAGTAGTCGGAGAACTGTTCTTGACTGTAAGAGGTGGAGGAGCTCTCTGTAGCTTCTGTAGCTAAAGGTACATAGACGGTTTGGAGCTGTTGGTCTTTAGTAAGAATTTGCATCTCTGCGAATGGAATAGTAGCTTGAATGTAGGTGTTGGGTTCGTTCGCAGGAATATATTTTGTTACCCTCACTATATTTTCCGGAGTTATATAGCCAGAAAGTAGGGTTACATTCTTTATTGGTGTTTGACTAAAAGGTGAAGAGTAGATGTTAATCTCTCCGTGGGGGTCAAGGGGCCTCACATAGATAGGCTCGCCTTCATAAGGGATTCTTTCTATTTCTTTCGCTGTAGGCTTTTCCCCTGCCGGTAGGGTGACAACTTCAAGTTTGGGTGACAAAATATCGCTTTGTGATAGGTATTCTGGCAAGGAGAGCCGTTGCTCTTCTATTTGTATATCTATTTCCGGCCCTTTAGCTTCTAAGCTAGGAGTTTTTTGCTCTAAGGACCTTTTGGGGGTACTTGTTTCCGGGGGTTGTGGAGAAATTTCTGGTGTAGGGGTAGGGGATGAGGTCGTGTCTTGGAATACTAGTTGTGGAGTTGGCGTCACTTCTGACGAGTGCTCGGGCTCCGGCGTCGGGGGAGGGATTACTGTAGTCGGGGTAGGACTTGGCAATGGGCTGTGTATTTGTTGTGTGGGGATAGAGGGCTCTACCGTCGTCCGTGAGATGGGAGATAAAGATTTAGCAAAAACGCTACTTAGATTATTTCGTGTGACTAGAATTAGGGTCAGGGCTAGAATGAAGGTGGCTATATAAGTACTAAGTCTTGGGGAATATATTCGGAGTTTTTCAAGAAAACTAGGGACCTGAGCTCGTTCCTGCGGGTTGAGATTAGGTTCCCCTTCTTGATCTTGTGCGGTGGTCTCTTCTTTTTGGAAAGAGCCTTGCTGTGTGATCTTTTGGAATAGAGCAGTAAGCTGCTTTGCAGGGGATGTACCTTTTAGTTTTTGAATCTCTTGTCCACTGAAATATTTCTGCTTTGCCATTGTAACCATTTTGGCTACTTTCGCAGCACCGTGTAAACCTTCCGGTTCGGGCAGCCCCGCAGTTGTAGCAATTTTTACCCCCATAAGGTAAAGAATTGTGCCTTGAATCATTCTGCTAAATCTTAAGGCTTCCTCAACTTCTTTTGGGGTTTGAGCTTGTTCTTTACGCTTGTGATAAAAAAGTGTGGTGGCCTCATAGAGCCTCTCTAGAAACTTAAGGTCAGCTTGGGAAAGTTGTCTGGCCTCCTCTTGGTTGTATCTTAGTAGGCGGTAAGTTCCTTCCCGAAGAACCTCCTTTAGGTTTTGTTGATTTTCCTGAGCTGCAGTTAGGGCAGTCTCTGTAAGAAATTGGGCTAGTCTTCTTCTGCCTGGTGCCTTGGGCTCTGGAGCATCAGGTTTGCTTTCTCCTTCTGGGGGAGGTGAGTAATATCTGGCGAAGAGTTCCTCGAGGGGAATTACAAGCTGTTGGGGAGTGATTCCTACTTCCCCTTCGGCGAAGGGGGATTCTCGATCGGGGCCACTGTTTTGGGGTGGTGTTACTCCTTCGGTGGGATTTGGTGCGAGGGCTCCTACCTCAGGTCGAGCATCAGTTTTACTGGCCATGGCTTCCATGGGAGTTTATAAGCTTAATTGTTTCTTCTTCAATAAATTTCTCTAATTTCCCTTCCAGTTGGGGTATTAATTTTTTAGCCAATTTGATAGCTTCGTCGTGCCTGCCTTGGGATACGAGAGTCCTTATGTGTTCGAGCTCCTCTGGGTGAGTCCTTTGTATTTCTTTATAAATGTAAAGCAGAATCTTTTCTCCTAAATATTGTTCTGCCGTTTCAATTATCCGATACATATACTATTTTATAGGATAGATGCATTCAGGACAAATAATAAGAAAGGTTTGGGTCAAAGTCGTATTTGCTCCAGCCCCAAAACAAATGTCTTTTCACTTTAGCTTTCTGAGAGATTTAGCACGTTGTTTTGAGTGCCCAGGCGCTTCGCGATTTTCTTTAACTTCCGTATTTCCATGTAAAGTCGAATCGCAGCTGGGATCGCTCTCAGCTTAAACGGCCCGCTAATTGCAGCAATAGGATCGAAATTCAGTAACCGATGATTTTTAGGATCAAAACCTACGTTTGTAAGCAGATCAGGGAGTGGTGCCTTAAGTGGATCTTTATTGTGCCCGTGGCCTAGCCAGTCTAAGACTATTCCAGTAGAGCGAAACACTTTTTCTGTAGTATCCATAATATGTTTTATATCGTTGCTTGTTAATTGAGTAAATAATCCTGGATCTCGGGAGAGTTCAGGGGTGTACCATACGTAAGTACTTTGATCTGGTGGATAAGCGAAAATGATTGTAGGAAGGTATCTGGCAACGTCTTCGTGTGAATATAGTGTAGTTAACGCACGTAGCACTGCTCTTGGATTGCGGCCTGTGATGGTTTTTAAAACCGCAGATTTAAGCCTAGCTGCTGCTCTTTCTCTAAATGATCGCTTCTCTGTTGTGGTCGCTTCAACCGAGGTGGTTCCCTCATTGGGTTTACAAATTCCCTGGGGGGATTTCTTTATAAACGAATCTGAATTGATCCTTTCACCCGCGGTTGAGGTTAGGGTGATGATTCGCCAACCTTGGTTTTCGAGTTCCTCGAGTTCAGCCTGGAGTTGAGCCGAATTAATTCGTTCTATGTATTGGTGTTCAATCCCAGGCTCAAGGGATACACCTCTATTTTCTAAACCTCGCATAAACTCTTCTTACCCCTTTCCCTACGCTTTCTTGTTTATATATCTCAATAGGTGGTATCTCTTTTGTATTTTTTACGTGTGGGCCTCCGCAAAATTCAATGCTTACAGCTTTATCTAAAGATTCCCCGATAAAGTATACCTTAACCTGGGCTGGATACTTTTCACCAGGAATATATTTCGCCCCAAGCTTTTTGGCCTTCTCAAGCGGGAGCACAACAAATTGCACAGGTAAGCCCTCGTTGATCTTAGAATTTACCCAGTTCTCAAGCCACCTTATTTGTTCTTCCGTTAGAGGCTTATCATAGGGGAAATCAAATCTAAGCCTCTCATTGGTGATATTGCTTCCCTTCTGGTGAATCTGAGGTCCTAGTAGCTCTGTTAAGGCAGCATGTAGTAGGTGGGTGGCAGTGTGATACTTGATGATTGTATCAGTATGTGCAGCAAGGCCTCCTTTAAATTTCTTTTCTGCCCCTTTGCGAGAGATCTGCTTGTGTTTTTCAAACAGTTGTGAGTATAGGTTTTTGAACTTGTCCTCGTCGAATTTTATGTTTTTATGCTTTAAGTCTTCGATAAAGATCTCCGGTGGGTATCCATCACTTTGGTAAAGATCAAAAGCGATCTGGGCAAGTTGATTTTCATCTAGCTTAGAAGTAGTACTTAGATATTTATCAACTTTAGGCTGAACCCTTTTTAAAGTAGCGTTAAACTTAGATTCTTCTTGATCAAAGATCTCGCTAACATCCTTTTTCTTATCCTGCCACCAGGGATAGAGCCACTTAAGCATCTCTACTGTTGGATCAAGTAGGGTGGATGTAAGGTGAGAGTCTACTCCCAGGTGCCAGCCGAATCTTATCATTCTACGCAGAAGCCTTCTGAGCACGTATCCTTGATCTTTGTTGCTAGGAATCACCCCATCCATGGCGATAATTGTGGCAGCTCTCATATGATCGGCTATTACCCTCATGTGATAGGTATGATCTTTGTAGGCTTTGCCGGTTAGCTTCTCAAGCGCTTGAATAATAGGATAAAACATGTCTGTATAAAAGATATCGTATTTTTGCTGGACTATCATAGCTATACGTTCTAGTCCGCCGCCAAAGTCTACATTTTTTTGTTTAAGGGGCTCCCAGCCACTTTTGGTTTTAACGTATTGCATGAACACGCTGTTGCCTATCTCTAAGAATAAATCCTCATGAGTTTCTGGATTCATGCCTGGCTTCGGAGGTTTTTCTCCTAGGTAGTAAAAGATCTCGCTGTCTGGGCCTCCTAGTTCGCCGATAGCGTCACCTCTTTGCCACCAGTTGCTTTTGCGTCCGAAAGTAAATATTCGCTCTCCTTCTTTGGCTTCTATACCGTACTTGGCAAATATCTGTTTTAGAATCTCGATTGATTCTTCGTCTTTTGGAATTTTTTCGTCGCCTGCAAATACGGTAGCATAGAGTTTTTCAGGTGGGAGTCCAAGCTCTTTGATAAAAAATTCATAGATCCACTCAAGCTGTTCTTTTTTAAAATAGTCGCCTAGGCTCCAGTTTCCGATCATATGGAAAGCTGTTGTATGCCTTATGTCTAGCCCTACTTCTTCTATATCTTCGAATCTAATAGATCTTTGGACATTCATAAGCCTGGTGCCTAAGGGATGAGGCTCTCCCATGAGATAGGGTACTAGTGGGAACATCCCTGAGTTTACAAAGAGTAAAGTAGAGTCCTCTTGCGGGACTACAGACACATTTGGAATCTGCTTGTGGCCTTTCGATCCTAGAAATGAGAAGTATTTGTCTAAAATCTGTTTTGAGCTTAGCATGAGGTATTATAGCAGAGAAGGGAGGCTGTCTTTTTAAAGGTTGGAGGTTGTTTAGCAAGGTCTAGATTGGTTTACTAGGGCGAAGCAGAGTGTGTGATTTTTACGTTTAGTCTCAATACCTATCCCTCTTGGGCAAGTAAGGCAGCTAGCCTTTTAATTCGTCTTTGTCTTCTGACGAAGTATTCTTTTGGTTTTCTGAAGCGGCTAAAGAAGTTCTCCCAGCGTCTGACTTGTGGGAATAGGTTCGGATGTACGTAAAGCCCTAAACGTTCGTAGAAATAAAAGTCTTTTGGGTCTAGGAGGTATTTTTGAATTTCTTGTAATGTAAAAGTGAGGCTTACCACAGCCCAGATGGGGGGTTGAGGAGAGAAGCTTTTCACTAGCTTTCCGGTCTGGGCAAAAATATCTCCTATAGTACTTTTAGGGTGGGCGTCAAAAGGGAAAAAGACTGTGCCGTCTGGGAGTAGTTTACCACGTCTTAATGCCGTTCTCATGTTCTCCCTTGTGAGGGTACTGAAGTCTATTATGAGATATGGGGCCCTTTCCGGATCAGTAGCGTCTAGTCTATTTGCGGAAGAAGCAAGAGTTTGGATGCCGCGTTCCCACAGTAGGGTGCATGCTGGTACTAGTGGGGTCTCTACTAGAAGAGGGATCTGTGCAGGTGAGGTTATCATTATTCCTCCGCTTTCTCGTATTTGAGGTACTTCTACCAAGGGTTTTTCTTGGATTCTCTCCTCCAGACCTAGAAATAATTCCCTGCTAGCCATATTCTATTCTATCATTATCGTGGAGACGTACTTGTTAATTGTATGTACGGGTCCAAAAAGAGTTGAGACAAAAACTGGAAGCTCTGTGCTATAATGTTACGTGACTACTAATCAAAATACACCTCAAAATTCAAATTCTCCTAGAGTTGGATTTTTTGGGCTACTTTTAGCGACAGTTGCAGGAGCGGCAATCGGAATCGCCGGATGTTTCCTTATTGGGATAGGTCGCCTGCAAGAGACAGTTCATAGTTTAAGACCTCAAAGATTTGAAGAAAATAGGGCAGTAGAGAAGTCAGAAAGATCGGTCTCTAACCCGCATCCTGTGATGGCCATGAAGTGGAGGGTGTATAAAGACAGAGATAACCCTTGGGTCTATATTCCGTATCCAGAAGGAGGCAAGGTGGCCGTGTCTTCTCCTTACCAAGGCCAAAAGGGTGCAGGAACCCAGGCAAAGATATGGCAGATGACTTATAAAACCTCAGATTATTCAATCGCATTTAAGCTTGAGGAATTAAGAGGTATAGGCGGGGTTTCTACAACCATGCATAAGCCTTATTGCGTAATTGCTGGGAATGATTTTACCGGTGTTTCAAGATTTGTAGAGAAAAAAGCAGAAAACGAGGTGGAGTATTCGTATGCTTATCATCGTAATGGACTTTATCACTTTGGCCCGATGATTAAGAATTTCGTTGTTAAGGCTAAAATTAAGGCAGAAAATCCAGAGGCTTTTGCAGTTGCAAAAAGGGTTCTGCAGGAGATTATGAGAAGATTTATAGCTTTTGAGTACCCAACCCTTAAGTTTCTTGAGACGCCCAGCGCTGGTAAGTTGTTTATAGCTAAGAAAGATAAAAATAGTGTAGTGTTTTATCGCAGTAAAACTCAGCCTTGCGATCAGGCGACAAATCCTACCCAGTTTAAGCCAGACAATCTTCCTGCATCGTATCAGCCTGAATTTGCGACTATAAGTCCCTATACTCAATATGCGATGTTAGGGTATTCTTCTAAGGGGGGTGATTATAGGTTTTATTTTATTAAGCTAGAAAACGGAGAATTGATAAAGTGCGCAGGCAAGAGGTTTTTAGATTCTAAAGTGTTCCCAGCGCCTGTATGGGTAGGCCCAGCTACAGTAGCCTGGAGCGGAGGCGGCGAGACTCAGTTTTGCAATCTAAGAACCCATAAGTTCTGGGAAAGCAGCGACACTGTAAACGCCTACGATGTGTGGGGAGTTTATAGGGAGTAGAGAAAGCATAGCGAGATCAAGTGGACTAGTTAATACATAGAACCTAACCACGAGAGAGGAACAAGTTGAGTGCATTAGGGTGTTTAGGGGCTTTTAAGTTGGTATAATCCCTTATGACCTCTGAAGGCGAGGTTCGCGCAACTTTAAAAAAACAGCTATGGTCAATCGCGAATATACTTAGGGGACGTATGAATGCGGATGAGTACAAGGTTTACATCCTAGCTTTCATTTTTTATAAGTATCTCTCTGAGAAGTTCGAGAGGTACGCTAATCAGGTTCTTCAGCATTTCGGTGGGAAACGTCCTTATGTCGATCTTAGAGGAGAGGAGGACATCCTCGGCACGGTCAAATATCTTGTTAAGAGTGCATTAGGATTTGAGTTAGAACCGTATGAATTGTTTTCTTATATAGTGAAAAAGGGAAAAGGTGAAATCTCGGGGACAGATACTTTTATACTCGAGGATGTGAGAGCTGCCTTTAATAAAATTGAGCAATCCGCAATGGGAGGCGTGGCAGAACACGCTTACGTTGGTTTATTCGATGATGTAGATCTAAATTCCACAAAATTAGGCAAGTATCCAAAAGATCGCAATAGAATTGTTGTAGAAGTGTTAAATAAATTAGCAGAAATAGATTTTCATATAGATGAAGCTGAGTCAGATGTACTTGGCAATGCTTATGAGTATCTTATTGGAGAATTTGCAAGTGAAGCAGGCAAAAAGGGCGGAGAGTTTTATACACCAGCTCAAGTATCTAAATTACTTGCAAAGCTAGTTACTGTAAACTTGCAACCAGATAAAGATGGCAAAAAGCGTATTCATAAGGCATATGACCCTACTTGTGGCTCGGGCTCTTTGTTGCTAAAACTAAAACAAGAAACAGAGGTCGTTGATTTTTATGGCCAAGAACTAAACCCAACCACTTACAACCTTGCACGTATGAATATGCTTTTGCACGACATTCCGCCAGCTAATTTTCATATTGCACAGGGCGACACATTAGAAGACGATCAATTCCCAGATTTAAAAGCAGATGTAATTGTTGCTAATCCCCCTTTTTCTGCAAAATGGCGTTCAGACGATAATCCGTTATTTAAAGATGACCCTAGATTTGCTCTGTATGGTGTTTTAGCGCCAAAATCCTATGCAGATTATGCTTTTGTAACCCATATGCTTTACCATTTGCAGGAGAATGGTTATATGGCAGTAGTTTTACCCCATGGAACACTTTTTAGAGGTGGAAGAGAATATAAGATTCGCAGATACTTAATTGAAAAAGCAAATGTAATAGATGCAATTATCGG
>WFZK01000003.1 GCA_015489595.1 Candidatus Dojkabacteria bacterium
CTTCCTTTACACTAAATGTGGTCCCTGTAAGTTGTAATAAGGTTCCTCCCGCTGTATAGGTAGTGTCTTGATCCGGGGTACATGTAAAGTTGTTCCCATCCCAGGTAAGCACCTGGCCACTCGGACAGGCACTCGTTGGTGTGTTGGTATCAAACGTTGTACCGGTTAAGGTTAATCCTCTACCTGCTGTATATGTTGTATCTTGGTCAGCAGCACATACAAACGCCGTACCGTTCCACTGAAGTTTATCGGTTCCACTACAGGTCGGTGCGTTAACCGACATAGTGTCATCCGTCAGGCTCAAACCATTCCCGGCCGCTAAGTTGGTGTAGTCTGATATATCTATCGCAGTACCATGCCATGTACCCGATTGCACTACTCCAGTCGCATCTACCAGAAAGCCAGTGTTCTCTACCCAGCTGCTACCATCCCACCTGAGAGTGGAGTTAGTTGTCGTACCGCTCGGTAGCGCTGTTCCTGTATCATCATTGCTACACACCCACGCACTACCATTCCATTTGGCTATCTGTCCAGATGAACAGCTAAGGCCTGCAAGTGTGTCTGAATCATCTTGTGGTACCCAGTTTGTTCCGTCCCACTTTAGAGTCTGGCCTGTTGTTGGTGGTGTTGTTGAAGTGTCAACATCGTTTAGTAAATCTATACCAGCATTTAGTGAGAATACTGTACCGGTTAGTGCCAGGCCGGTACCGGCGCTGTAGGTAGTGTCTTGATCTGGTGTACAGGTAAAATTGTTTCCATCCCACGTTAATACCTGGCCACTCGGACAGGCACTCGTTGGTGTATTGGTATCAAAGGTCGTACCGGTTAAGGTTAACCCCCTACCTGCTGTATATGTTGTATCTTGGTCTGTAGCACATACAAATGCTGTGCCATTCCACTGCAACTTGTCCGTACCACTACAAGTTGGCGAATTGATTGAAAACTGATTACCTGAAAGCTGCAAACCGCTACCCGCTGTATACACATCGTGCAGAGAACTCAGGTCTACTGTATTGCCACCACTTATGCTTAACCTATTAGTAATATCATCCCAAGTTAGAGTCTGGCTATCTGTACCTACTGAGCTAGGATCTGTGTTACATACCAATCCTGAGCTAGGACTATAGGTACATAAGAACCCAGGACTTAAAGTTCCTTCTCTTATACTAAAAGTAGTTCCTGTAAGCTGCAGCAAAGTTCCACCTGCGGTATATGTAGTATTCTGGTCAGGTGCGCATACAAATGCTGTCCCATTCCATTGGAGCTTATCTGTCCCACTACAGGCTGGTGCACTAATAGAAAATTGATGCGATGACTCTGTCAGTCCGTTCCCGGCAGTATAAACATCATGAAGCGCACTTAAATCAACGCTGTTGCCCTCACTTATAGCTAAAGAATATGTAACAGGATCAAAAGACAAGTTTTGTTCTAGCTCAGAGAGATCTGCGGACAATGTACCACCCGCATCGGTAATGGACAGAATGTTTGTTGCAGTGTCATACACGAACGCGGTATTTAACTCATCAGCCGCAGAAGCCTCGGGAGAACTTAAATCATTGGCGCACTCCCAAGCTGTACCGTTCCACTTGGCAACCTGACCAGAAGAACATGTAAGTTGGGAAAGGGTATCTTTAACTGGGGCCGGAACCCACGTACTACCATTAAACTTCAGGTACTGCCCTGATGCAGCACCAGCAACGTTGACATCCTCTAAATCATTTAATCTTCTGACATCATCGCTTGCATTTATATCCCAACCGGCAAAGCTTACAGAATTGCCCCCACTTATACTTAAAGTAGTTCCATACAAACTTAGAGTTTGCTTATACTGATCGAGGTTTATCTTAGTATTTTCAACCGTCAAAGTGTGCGAATCCTGGTCATACTCTATATAAGGCATAAATTCTGAAAGATCTAACTCTGTATCTCCTACCCTGAAAACCTCCTCATCTGGATCATATGAAACAACATCTGTAACACATACCACCTTATTGTTCCCCACATATACATAACCTGTGCCACCACATTGCTGTTTTAGCTGGGTATAGATCTGACTAACACTAAGCTGTCCAGCAGGAGGCGAAACTGTACGAGGTCTAAGTTTGCGACATCCGCCCAATAAGCAAAATATGGCCGCAGAGATAATAACCAATAAAGGACCAATAGAATAATACAAAATGTTCCTTTTAGATGCCCCCTCTGCTGAGGAAGGGCCTGACGCCCTTGGCCTCATTAAAAATATATTAGAGAAGAAAATTTCCTTTGTCAAGATCTTGGGAGGCAAAAATCAAAAAGCCGATTTTTACCCATCTCAGCTGAAACCGCACTCCCGCTGGCCGTTCTAAATCACCCAGAAGGCAGCCAAACCTCTACTACAAAAGGCAACCAGCTTTGGGCGTAAAACCAAAATTGTAAAATATTGACTCTACCGGCATTCTCAGAAAATCAAGTACCTTCACATAAAATCTGACACTTTTAGAGACAAAAAGAGAACAGATTACAGCGGTTCCAATGCAGTCTCACACCTTCCTACAAGCTAGATCCACCTTCGCTGGCCCCAATCGAACCCTCGCTAATTGAAGATTCCGGGCCTCTCCCCTTTAAAAACCACTTAGAATAGCCCAAATAAGCCAAACCTGCTGCAGCAGAGCCTGCCGCTAATGCGGCTATAACAATTCCGGTTTTACCAGAACGCCTGGCAGAAGCAGAACCACTCTGCCCCGCCGGAGAGGTAGTAAGCGTTAAAGAAGGCTCTAACCCGCTTGGGGTCTGAGTTGGTGTCTCCGTTACTTCAGCGGTTGGCGTTGCAGTTGGGGTTAAAGTAGGCGAAGGAGTTGGGGTAGGTGCCGCTTTTACCTTAACATTCGCAGAATTTTGAAATTCCTTAGAATTGCCCTTCTCGTCAGTAGCTGTACATTTCACCTCCAAGGTATGATCCCCCGCTTTAGTAATTCCAAACTGATCTAAAGTAATCTTAAAAGAGGTGGAATATGTTGTTGCAGGAAGGCCGACACTACTCACATTCTTCACCCTATAATCTGCTCCATCACCTCGATATTTACACTCTACCTTCTGAATCCTCCCAGGAGCCTGATCAGTAACATTCAAACTCACTTTAACTTCACACTCATCTAATTTACCCTCCTCACAACCACTTGGCACAACCAAAGAAATACTCCCCGAAGGAGCTATTGTATCTATGTAAACTTTCTGACTGGCAGAGGTCTCTACAAATTGCCTAGGGGGATTACCCAGCAAAAGCTTCACCTTAAAATCCACCTTATTCTCTCCTTCATGCCAACTTCCCACGCTTCCCTTATCGCATTCTACATACATCCTATTCCCTGCACCTCTATATGTCACATTTTTGACAGGGATCTCATATTGTTGATCATTAATTATGATATAACAATGACTCTCAAAAACCGGACCCAAAAACCCACCATTGGTATTAACCACATCAGCAGAAAAGAGCCCGAAATGCGCGTCAAAATTTACATAGTATCTAGAATTTACCTGCTGTTTGACAGAAGTATCGCCTGGAGCAAGAAAATCCCAACTTTTTAACTCTAGATTGTATGCCGCCAGAACCGTAGATCTCGGCGCGAGGAACAGGGATATCGCTAAAACCGAAATAAACCAGAGGAACCTCTTCAGCATAAAAGAATGTAACACACAAACGTATCGGTTGGCAATAGAAACAAGGGGCGTGGGGCAAAATGCGCTAATAGCGCATTTTGCCCCACGCCCCTAAACTAAGTTCTTCTTCCATAGCGGAGGGAAGTTGCCTATCCGCAAAATCGTTCAAAAAACCTGGGATAAGAGTAATTTTAAGAAGCTGGGTTAATATTGACCTCACCTTAGATATACCTTAGCCAAAAGTCAGGCTCTTCTTCAACAGTTCTAAATGGTCAAGCGCCATGCCTGTTCCCTTCACTACACAATGCATAGGATCATCCGCTAAATACACCGGTGCGCCTAAAGCCTTCATAAAAAGCTTATCTAGATTCATAAGCAAAGAACTTCCACCACTTAAAGTGATTCCCTGATCAATTATATCTGCAGCCAGCTCAGGAGGAGTTTTCTCAAGCAGCTTCTTCACAGCTGTTAAGATCTCTGTCAAAGGTTGCTTTAAGGCCTCAGCTATATCGTTTGAGTTAAACTCCACGATTCTTGGAAGCCCTGAACCCAAATCCCGGCCACTAACCTGCATAGTCTTGGGCTCATCCATGGGCAATGCGGACCCTATCGCTATCTTAACCTTCTCCGCCATCTGCTCTCCTATCACCAGATTCTTATTCCTTCTAGCATATTGCATAATAGCCAGATTAAAAGCGTCCCCTGCTACCCTTACAGAATCAGCTATCACAATACCATTAAGAGACATCACGGCTATTTCTGCAGTACCTCCACCAATGTTGATAATCATGTTACCAATTGATTCATGGATAGGAAGTCTTGCCCCAATCGCCGCTGCTAATGGTTCCGGTATAAGATATACGCGGCCTGCTCCTGCACTGTTTGCAGCCTTAATTACTGCTCTTTTTTCTACCGATGTTATTCCTACCGGGGTACTTATTACTATTTCAGGCTTAAAAAATCTTACTTTTCCTAAAGCTTTAGTAATAAAATAAGTCAGAAGCTTCTCCGTTACCTTAGAATTAGCAATCACACCGCTTCGCAGAGGACGCTTAATAACTATTCTATCCGGACTTTTTCCTAACATAAGCTTAGCTTCTTGCCCAATAGCAATAATGGAATAATCAGAAATATCAATAGCCACCACCGTAGGCTCTTCGAGCACTACCCCCTTACCTTGAACGTATACGATTGAATTGGCTGTACCTAAATCTATCCCTACTCTTTTAGACTTGAAAAGTTCCTGAAAGTTGACCATGCTGGATTATAACACTTTGGGTTTTAAATGATTCTGCTGGGACGTGGGGCAAACTTTCTATAGTAGTAGATGTCGTCTGCCAGCTGGATGGCTTAAAACAACCACGAAGACGGCAATTTAGGAAACTCACGCGAAAATCAACTCTTCGGTTTGCATGTAAGCTCCCTTCTGCTAGAAATCTAGCTCTAACAACTAACATGGACCGTGAGGGACTCGAACCCCCAACCCGCCGGTTAAGAGCCGGCTGCTCTGCCAGTTGAGCTAACGGTCCATTTATAAGACACGCTATTATATCACAATGGTTTAAAGTGAATAGAAGTCACCATTCGTAATTTAGAATTCTTTTTTTTCTTGTCAACCTCTTGGCTAGAGGATGTTTTCTCCACAGCAGAACTTGTTTCCGCTGTGACTTCATCCTTCACCTTACGATTTTTAATAAACAAAACTCCTCTTACTCCAGGATCAGAAACAAAATCAGCTATACCTTCTGCGAGCTTATAATTGTTCTCAGGTGCAAGTACACTAACTACCCTAAAATCACTGCCCTGTATAGACGCCAAATACTGCCCACTAAAAACTACAGTAGGATGCCTAAGTTCTGCACTGCTCAACTTAACAAGCTCTACCCTGGTAGCGACATCGCCCTGGTCACGATTGTAAGTAAGCCGATAAGCAGTCTTTTTAGAAACAAAAACAAACCTGTCCTTATCTTCGTTCCAGAAAACATGGTCTGGACTAACATCCTCGAGGTCAAACCAGGCAAACTTGCCAGATTTCCCTACTTTAAGTTCAATAGTTCTACCCTCTGAGGTTATCTTAATCTTCTCAGGAATTCCCTTGTATATCTTGCTATCACGCACAAATAAATCTCCTAGCAATCTTACCTTGTCTTTAAATACCAAAGCCAGCGCTGTGTGATTGTTTTGATAGAAAGCAAAACACTTATCAGAGACATGTTTTAGCTTTGTCTCTAGCTTAAGATTCTCAACACCATCATAATCGTAAAACCTTATCCAATCTGAAGCTACCACTACTATATCCTTTTCTCGCGGACTAACACAGAATTTTTCGTCAGGGATATCTACTATCAAAGTCTTAACTCCATGCTTTAGATCATAGGAAAAAACAGTATAGTCAGTAGTCAATACAACATGAGTATCACCTCCATAAAGGAGTCTGTACCCTTTTTGCAGATAGCTAGTCAAAAACTCATCCAGAATGGGCTGTACATTAGGCTTTATTAGATACGCCTCTTTTTTCTTAGTCATAAATATGACATACTTACCGACCTTAAGTATTCTATCTAAGCCCTGTATAATCTCAGGTTTCTGAGAATCTATCCTAGTGATCTCATCTATTCCTAACCCCACACCCGAGAGTACATTTGAATACAGATAAACCCTGTAAAGATGCCAAGCTTTATCTTTATGATCTACAGAAACCTTTTTAATATCCTCACCTAAAGGCAAATACTCTAAGATAGACCCCTTCTTTCGGATAACCCGCTGGGTCAAAAGGAATAGACTGTGAGTCTTCCTGTCGATAAACCACTTATCTGTTGGATCGAGATTTAAAACCAACTTGCCTGGAGCCTGCGAAACCAACTTAACATTAATTAAAGTAGCGCGGGCATGAGCTACCCTGATCTTTTCTTTAAACGGAAAATACTTATCTTTGAACAATTTTAACTCATACTCCCCTATTTTAATTGCGGGAAGAGCTTTGTTACTCTTACCATACGGCCTAGAATCAAGCCAAATAAAGGCTCCAGATGGATCCGTAACCACATTTACCACCCCGGTTTTTTCAAAGGTTTGCTTTTTAAAATTAATGGTATAACCCCTTGCAAGCATAACAAATACAAAGGCAACTCCAACTAGAAAGCCCAAAGAGGTAAGAGGTATTAATATCTGAAGTACCTTTCTCATACGAGTTTCGGATGTATTATACCAACATTACTTCCGTCAGATATCCGGACGTTAATCTTCCAGACCTTATTAGATGCCTTTAGTAAATACCTCCCCCCTTTCGAGACGATAAATATGAAACGGGAGTTCATATCTGTGTGCCCCTTGGATACAAGCCTTTTACCCCTATACAAACTAATACTTTGAGCGAAGTATGCCTTAACCAAAGTACCGTAACGAATCCTATCAATAAAGACAGAAAGCAGGTACACCAACCCAATCAGAATAAGAATAACCGTATACAGCGCGTAAATTGTGTTATATCCAAAAATATAACTTAGAAAACTAAACCACAACACCTCTGCTCCCCAGATGATAATCAGAAAAACCCTAAGAGCAAATCTTACCAAACCCGTAAATCCACATCTTTTTACCACTATATTCAGCACCATCTCTTCACCCACCCGCACTCTTTGCTTACTATCAACATAAGGGGCTTCCACCGGTAAATACGTAGCATGGCCTTTAGGTCCTAATAGTTTAGCTCCTGATATTCTAACGGTAGCAACTCTACCTTCAAACCTCCTTAGCAAAGACACAGGAACCCGAATCCTCCCCTGAGTATCAGCCAGTACCGAAAACAATAACTTCCGATCATCGTAAAACCTCACTCTTATATGCCCACACGGCTTACCTGAGTCTACACAATACACAATGCCAACTGTCTTTAGCCCCAACCACTTATTAAGGAATGCTGGCGGTTCAAAAAACCATGAATAGAATCTACTAAACCCAACCAGTACAGCCTGCAAAAGAGCTAATGCTCCGCTAACTAACAAAAAAAGCCCCATGGGAGGAACAATTCTTCTAACTGGCGGCGCCCCAATACTATTTGCAATATTCCCTCCTAGAGTTTCAGAAAGAACCACTAGATCAAGCTCTCGAACTGCTTTACAGGACTTAGTTTTAGCCACAAGCTTTACAGAATACACACCCTCTCCCGGAGGCAACACAGCCCAGCTGCTGCAAGCTGGCACCTGATGACCTAATACATACACCTTATCCGCCCCCTGAACACACCACCTAACAAGAACTTTAGCATTCCGCACACTCACGGGAGGAATTACTGAAAACTCCTTAATTTGAGGGCATTCCTTTATCTGGGCAGTACTTTTCTCCACCCTTGCTTTTATCTGGATACTCTGGCTTGCCGCTCTCACCAACGAAGAACCCAGGGACCCCCAGATTAAAACTCCTACGAAAACTATCCCACTGATTGCCTGATAGACTGCACTTTTCATCTCTATCTCATTCTACTCTAAAATTCTTCTCCCCTCAAAGGCTTCCTTTAAAGTATAGGTATCAACGAAATCTATGCTGCTGCCAGAAGATAGGCCTATTGCAAGCCTAGAAATTGTAACTTGATCCCCAAAGTTATCCTTGACTTGTTCTATCAGATAAAACATTAAGGTTTGCTCCGCCACAGAGGTTCCTAGGGCAAATATAACCTCAATTTTACTAGAAGCCTTTAGTCTCTTTTTCAAGCCCTTTATTCTGCGCACAACCAACTGAGCCAACTCTTCCAATCTATCAGGGTCTGTCTCATCCTGCTCTTTATAAGGCAAAACCAGGTACATACCGTTATAAATCCCTGTTTTCTCAATTGTGTATACATCCAAAGAAGAAGTTACCACCACTAGCTGGTCTATTCTACGTTGGGAATCAGCACAGATCAAGCACGGATCTTTATCAGAATATACCCCACAAATCGAACACCTCTTGGCATTTTTATGCAAGCTGCTGATCGTATTTATCAAAAGGTTTACCTCATCTTTAGACATGCTGAAAACATACATGGCCAGTCTTCGAGCAGATTTAGGCCCTATCCCAGGGAATCTGGACAACAGAAAGATCAATTTCTTAAGATCCTTCGGAACAATGCTAACCATCTTACTTAAGCATTCCCATGATCTCGTTTACATCCATCTGCTTTCTAAGCTCCTTCTGGATCTTTTTAAATGCATCTTTATGGGCTTTTAAAAACGCTTTAGCAATTGACTTATGGTCTGCTCGGGCAAAATATTCCTCATCTACAGTAACGCCTACCACCTCCATCTTGCCATTTATTCTTACTCTTACAGCGCCTTTCTCAGCCTCACCCGTTACTTCTATTTGAGACAGCTTCTTAGACTGCTCCATTGCCATCTTGGCTAGTTTTGCTAAATCTCCAAATTTTCCAAACATTTTTTTATTTTGCTTAAATTAGATAGTGGTAGATTATACACCTTAACCCAGACGATTACAGCCTTACCCGATGTGAAGGGCCAGATCAGATTCTTAATTCTTCTACGTATCTTAACCCGTTGCAATGCTTTTTTCGCTACTTTCGTACTGACTGTGACAACGATATTAGTATGATGTAATTTCAACCCTTCGTCGATGGCATAAACACTCAAAACACCCCACTTATATCTACAACTCTTGATCGGCCTAGCATTCTCTTTATTTAATATCTCAATTAACTTTCGCTTAGGGATAAAGCCGATTCTTCCCGCTATTTTTAAAAGCTTAGGAATCGCTTTAAACCTTAAAGTACCTGACATTCCAACTTTCACCTATATTAGAAAGGAAGGTTGAATCAGAAAACTCTGGACCTTACTCGTAGGCTCTGGCGTGGGAGTAGGGCTCACCTTCCCCGAGGGTAAAACTGTCGGCTTAACACTTGGCGAAGGTTTTACAGTAGGAGTTGGGTTTGGCTCAACCTTTTCAGGGGGCTTAGTGCACACAGGAAGATTGGTTGGATTTGGGGTATTAAATACTACATAGTTGAAAAATAGATCTTTATCTGCCTTAGAACCAAGCATTATTGTGAAGGCACCCTTTTTCTGATTTATAACGAAATCCACTTTATCTTTAGGTGATACAGCCACCTGTGTCACAATTATGACACTCGTTTCAGAAACAGCATCAGATTTTATCTCTACCCTGTCTTGTCCCTTCTTAATCACCGCCCTACCTGCAATTCTATCAGGCAAAACCACGTTCTGACCCACTTCAAGATTCTCAACACCAACTGTCTTACTTGTCAAATGTTTAGTCTCTATCCTATCTGGCGAAAACACGCCGTTTTTTAACTTAAGAACCTTCTGCAAATCAGAGCTGACAGAATCGATCTTAGTATTTAACTCCTTTATGCTGCTTATCATAGGGCTGATCAAACCGATATAGTCCACTGCAAGCACCCCATTCTTATCTTTATAGACTAACTCGGGAAACACAGAAGCCACATCCTGAGCCATCACACCTAGATGGGTCTTGTGAGATTTATCTGCTTTAAAGCTGTAAGCTACTGGCCTAATTTTGCTTAATTTACCTAAAGTATCTTTAAGCTCAGAAATGTTCTCTTTTAATCTCTTGTCTGAATAAGCAAGGAATGTAGAGGCTCTTACGATGCCCTTTACATCAAGTTCGTATTGAGGCGAGGCAGTGCGTATACCTATCTTCCCTCTAGAAACATCAGCAAAAAATAGAACGTTCGTGGGCTCATAGGCTATCTTCACCACTAAACCATCTCCTCCATGTCCACCTTTATCATCGCTGTCTTTACCGCCGGCCCCTCCTGAAGCATCTACAGTCTTTTCTGTATATGTAGAAAAATACAGTTTAATGGTACCACCCCCGCCACCGCCAGTGGCACCACCTGCACCACCAGGAGCGATTCCATCTTCGCCTCGAGCATAGATATTAGCGTTGTAAATATATCTGGCTGCTATGAGCACTGCCCCACCTCCATCAACGTACTGAGGATATGGAGTTCTGCCGTCATTATCACCCCCACCTCCTGCTCCACCTCCCATTATTAGCTTATCAGGGGTACATACGGCCTCTCCTCCCTCAGCAATATGAGCCCCGAGACCATCTTTACCTGCCGTGAAACATCCTCCGCCAGCGCCGGGTTCTCCACCATAACCACTCGGACCATAACCACCACCTCCCCCGTTGCGATTACGAGAGAGCGAATTCTGTCCCAATCCTGTAATACCTTCACCTTGCTGCCCCCAGGCATTATTACCACAACCATTACACGAACCACCTCTATACCCTCTGGCAGATACATCTACCTTACCAGTACCATCAAACCCTAAAGTATCCCGAACCTTAAACACTACGATGCCGCCTGTCCTTCCATTCCAAGCAGGGGCTACAATAGAAGCACCGTCGTTTATCTTAACCACATTGTATTGAGGAACCCTAATCACCTGAGTAGCCTCTGCATGATTTGTGTTAAAAATCCCACTGGTATAGGAGTAGGCAAGCGGAGAATCCAATTCTATGTTACTTCCGCTGATCCCAGCGATTCTCTTAAACTCATACCTTCCCACCCAATCCGAATGGCTATAGCTCTGCATTTGAATAATCATTATAAGGTCTCCTACAGAAAAACCTGAAGGAGAGTTCACAGGAATAATTGTATCTCCAACATCAACCTTGCCTGTAAGATAAGCATACCTATTCACCACAGTGCCCGCAGAAGTCACGCTAAGATCACCATCTGACCCATCGCCATATCCAATTTCCGGTGGATAGGCAGAACTATTCTGAATATACACATCATCCAGGAAGCGGGAAACTCCCCTAACCTGCATAGTTCCACCAACATCCAACAAAGCACTAATAGAACCAATTGCACTCCCCAAACCAACATTTCCTGCTGCATCTATCCGCATTCTTTCTACTCCACCCGTACTAAAACCCAACATATCATCCCCTGGTCTGAATAACCCCACATTACTATCGTTAGTGAATCGATAGGCAGGAAGGTTAGCAGTACCATCCGCAGAGGAAAAACTCGATGCCCTAGTCTGCCCTATAACATGAAGCTTAACGTCAGGGAAAGGAGTCCCTATTCCAACTCTCCCATTACTTGTAATACGCATAATCTCACTCCGATTCCACGCGTCGTCAGTTATCCTTCCGAACATCAAATTCCCACTGTTGGTACCAATATACACCCGCTTAAGTCCACTCCCTGCCCCAGTGGCCTCAAGAAAAATATCAGCAGAAAGATCGCCGGAGAATATGGCCTGGTTGATTCTGCTCGTATCTCTCACATAAAGCGTAGTCAGAGGGGTGGTAGCGTCAGGACCAATATTAGCCCACCCACGCGTATCTAGCTTTACGACAGGGCTGGAGGTGCCAATCCCTACATTACCATTGTTCTTGACGATAAACTTAGTGGTAGGCTGAGTAGTTAAAGGATCACCTTCTGCAACGTTCTGACTTGGTGCTGTAAGTACCATAAAATCTCCTAGCTTAAGTAAAATAGCACTTCTAGCTATACTACCAGCACTGTATGCTGAGTACCAAGTATTGGCGTCGCTCGAACCTGGATCAAGATACATCCAGTTCGCAATCCCTATCCCCCCAGAAGAATACTGAGTGAACACATTCTGCGCTCTATTTAAGGAACCGTAGGCCGCAGAAAGCATTATCTGGTTAGAAGTACCGCCGACCGCTGTCTGAAAAGTAGTCGAGATGGTTTTACCCACCACATGCAAAGCTGAAGAGGGGATGTCTGTATTTATACCTACCCTGTTCTGGACAGCATCTATGTAAAGAGCTGGATCCGTAGTATTTCCTTTAAATCTAAAGAAACTGAGATTCTGATCTGGATTCCAAACATTGTCATCTCTAACCTTTAAAAAATCTCCAGGCTCAAAAACATCTGTCCCATCCACTAGAGCTCCGGCCTCCCTCGCATAAAACGCGTAAGGTACAGAACCTAAAGGCATCCTTCCAAAATCCTCCTCATAACCATCGGAGGTATTCCCATTATTGTCCATCCAGACGTGCAAATATAGATCTGAATTCCTAAAGAGTCCAGCAGGAAAAGCAGTTACTGAACCTAACTCTACATTTAAAATCCCATCATTAACCGAAACCGATTGCTCCTCTTCCCACAAAAGTGTTCCTCCCGTCGGAGCGTCATAGATCTGGAATTTAAAATAGTAAGTGCCATCTGTAACATTAGTACCATCAAGATTAGTAAGCTTACTCTGGAAATGAATATAATCGCTGGAGGCGGCTTTCACAACCGGCAAGGTGAAAAGCATTATAACCACCGCCAATAGTGCAACAATCAGACGCCCCCTCATACTTAAATTTTAGCAGTTATTAGGAAGTTATACAATTGAAGTGGGGGGCGTGAGGCCAAAAATCAAAAAAAGTCAATTTTTGCGTGAGCCCCTAGTTATCCTTGCAGACCCACATTAGATCTTGGGCACAATACTTACAGTAGGAAGAGGCTTAGCTGTGGGTATAGGTGTAATTGTACCTGTGCCAGTAGGAGATGGCCCTGGAGTTGGAGTAGGAGAAATGGTACCCTTAGGAAGAGGCGTCGGACTCGGGCTAGGTACAACCGCTGTAGGAGCAGGCGTGTTCGTAGGAGTTACACTTACAGTTGGCTTTGGAGTAATAGGCTTGGTAGGTGCAGGAGCAGGTGTAGAGTTTGAGGAATAAACGGTCTCTGCATCTTTTACATTCAGAGCAATCCAGCTGAATTTAACATCCTCAGCTGCAGCCGCTGCTAGTTTTATTGTAAAACCTTTGACAGATTCATCAATTACTTTATAGTTCACCTGTTGAAAGGGCGAAACCGCTATAACAGGAGTTTCCGCGAAAGGTTTCTTAAAGATTATAGAGACAGCGTCATCTCCTTTCTTTATCACGGCATACCCTCCCATGTCTTTATCTGCAAATTCCACTCTGTCATTAAACATGACCTGTTTGGCAAAAGTAACTGCTCCCTCAAACGTGGCCTTGGCCTTAAAGACAACATCTGTTAGAAAGCTAAACAGAGACTTTGTCCACTTTGTCACCTGAGTAAGCCCCGTTGTAGTTCGGTCACCATAGATGATACGCCTAACTTCTTCATCTTTGCCTGCGGCCTCCGCCTTTCTGTCAAGCTCATGTATGGCATCCACCAAAAGCGGAGTAAACTTACTGTAATCAATTGTAAGATACCCCTCCGGTGTGCTTGAAACCAACTCAGGAACGACCTCTTGTACATCCTGCGCTATAAATCCTATCTGACGCCTCTTATCCTTGCCTATTTTCCATCTATAATACACCCCATGTAACTTCATAATCTTCCCTAGGGCGTCATCAATCTCTTTTATATCCGCTTTGAATCTAGCATCTGAAAATGTATTCCAGGCATTAGCTAACGCATAGGTGCCATCACCAGCTTCCCCCACCTGAAAGGCAGCACTGGGGTTATAAGTTGCCACTCCGACCTCTCCTGAATTTAAGATCACTAATCTATTGCTATTATTATTCGTTAATACCAAAGAATACTGAGGGACACTCCCTCCTCCGCTTCCAAGTTTATACCAAATACCAGCTTTATTGTTAAACTTAATGCCTGGGGTCCCAGAACCCCAATTATCTCTCCCTATCGCCCAATACCTAGATCCATACCAAGTCCCATAAATTTCATCATGAGTGATTTCAATCCTAGTAGCAGAGGTAGAGGGTAAAGTTGGGCTCGCTACTATCAATGAAGCATGCCCGGTAGAAGAGATAGTCCGTACGATGAGCCCTGGCCCTGTATCTTTATCAATTTCCAAAGGGGCTTGAGGACTGCTATTACCTATGCCAAGACGCTTGTTATCCCAATCCCAGTAGAAATTAGCCGGGTCCCCCACAATATTATTTCCATCAGAATATAAAACGGCGTGAGCCCCCACAGATATACTCAAAAGATGCTGAACTGTGTCCCACAATAATTGCCCGGTTCCATCATTATAAAGAACCTCATACTGATTCCCAGAACGTGCAGGAAAGAGAAGCCTATAATCATCCACCAAATTACGAGCGATGGAAATCCACAATGCATGCTGGGCGTTGGCGTCTGTAAATGCTAAATATCCGGGATCCCTACCGTTTGGCATAATGTTAATGGCTGCATCAGCATTACGACCAGCCACTGTAAGCTGAGCAGACAAAGGATCCTCCACAAAATTGTCAACCCCGATCCCCACGGTCCCCTGCTCAAAAGCCACAAGGGCGTTTCTATGGTTATCTGACTGGTCCGAGACTTCCAGGGAGATGCTTCCCCCAACCCCAGGCCCACCGCCAAATCCTCCTCCATGATTTACGCTAGTTGCTCTAAAAACGATAGCAGCATTGTTATAAAAACTGGGCTCCAATAGAGCATAAGACCTTATCCCTCCTGTAATATCTCCCGGCTGCACTTCCCCTCTTAAGGTGCTGTCCCCTCTCATACGATATACATCCAAAAAAGCCCCATTATCCGCGCTATCACTGAATCTTACAAGATTTAATAAGCTATCATAGTTAGAATCTTCAGGGATAGCAAACTGGGCTACCGGAGTACCTGGTATGTGCACGCTTTTACTTCCAACCAACATATGCCCCACTATTTCATCACTATCCTTAGGAACCAACATTACAACATTCCCGCTATAAGCCGTCCAAGGGCTAACCTGTTGCCTACCAGCATAGATATAAACAGACTTCGGAGTACCACTGTTACCACCAAAATCACCGGGATGAATAATTATATCCCCCCCCCCGAAACGGGATGGTTCAGTGGTTAAAAGCATATCTATTAAGCGCGCATGAATGATGCCTGGATCGCTTCCGGTTAGATGAATGTTTCCCGCCACAGTTAACTTATCATCAGGCGAGAAATCATTTATACCCAAGTTACCGTTAGAGTCCAATATCATCCTATCCACAGGCGATGTATAATGCCCTCCAGTCTGAAACATTATGTACGGATTATTATTCGGATGCGCCGGATCATTGCTCTGCACCGACGCTATCACCAACGGTTGATCCGTAGATACTACTCCCTTACCAGCCCAGCTAGGTACATAATAATTGTCCCCTAGCTTAGCAAAAAACATGTTATTCGTATAATCAGGGCCACTACCCTTTAAACTTAATACCGCCCCTGCATAATTGCTCGAATTGTCCTCATTCTTGATCTGCAACTCTGTCAACCCCCAACCTGTATGCTCCAAGTAGATCCGTTGTACATTAGAGCTTCTAGGGGTTACAAGATCTGTAGAATATGAACCTCCTATCGGTTCTTGCTTCCAAATCGCAAGACTGCTTAGATTCACTGTATTACCATTCTCTATGGTTAGATCAAATGTACTATCGTCCCAACTTAGGGTCTGGTCATCTTCCGCTAAAGTACTTAGATCTACAGTATTGCCATTCTCTATGCTTAACAAATAGGTGGATGAATCCCAACTTAACGTCTGATCATCCTCTGCCAGTACACTTAAATCTACGCTATTCCCATTCTCTATACTCAACAGATACGTCGCAGGATCCCAAGATAACGTCTGATCATCTCCTATCAAAGCATTTAAGTCCTCCCACTGTACTGAACTTCCATTTGAGGTCAAAACATATCCAGAACTACCACTAGAACCATTCCCATCATACAATGCTCCCCCTAAGTGTAAATCTCCTGTCAGAGTCAGACTATTAAACATCGGGCTTGAATCAATATCTATGTCTTGCGGCGTACTGAGGGTAATTGTATTAGCCCCAGATACCACATCTATCTGATGCGGAGTGCCTTGAATCGTAACCTCTGGACCTGTTTGATTGTTTATTCGTCTGATCCCACCAAAACTGGCTATGCCTACAGTATGAATATCAATAATCCTCCCATACTCATCTACTGTAACTACAGGCACACTTGAGGAGCTTCCATAGGTACCAGGTATAACCCCAGATTGGGCAAGCTTGAAAGTGTTTCCTCCCACAAGCTCTAGTCCATCCCCTGCGTAATACCTGTCTCTTAAAGCCGACAGGTCTACTGAATTGCCCTCTGTGATGTGAAGTGTTTCACCAACTAACTTTAAATTCTGAATTACCTTTCTAGCTATGGGCTTAGTGCCCATACCGAAAAGGCACAATATTCCTAGCTTACATAAAAGCCAAAATACTAAAAAAAGAGCAAGAGGCCAGACTATGATTAGGGCAAATAAAGCCTCACGCTCCTGCGTCGTACTATTTTTCTTCGCTTGTACTTTTATTCTTTTCCCTAGTGACCGTCTGTTCTTTCTCATTCTTTATATCCACCCTCTTAGCTTAACCATTGATAATTTTCCCTTACGACTTTTTCTAACTCCTCCGGCTTCACTAAACCAAATTCAGTTATAAACCCCGCGATAAATTCTCTAGGGACAACATCAAATGCAGGATTTATTATCCGGAGCCCTTTTGGAGCATCCTTCCACACCTCGGTGGGATCTCTTAGCTCAAGCTTAACTGTTCTATAGATCGTAGATAAATCTATTTTTAAGCTAGGACTGACAACATACACTGGCTTTGCAGAGTAATACCCAGAAAGCCCTATTGCAAAACTTCCCACCTTGTTTATAGCATCGCCAAAAACAGTAATCTCGTCAGCACCTATCAACACTACATCTACCGGAAGGAAACTATCGTCCTTTATAAAATACGGGGCAGCTGAATCCACAATCATGATCGTATCAACCCCTGCCTTCAACAGATTTCTAACAGTAATATGCCCTTGAAAAAGAGGACGGGTCTCGGTTGCTACAACAGTCTTTTTAAGAACCTTATCAGCGCCAATAATTAGTCTTTCAACTGTGGAAGAGTGACAGTGAGTAAAGATAAGCTTGGTATCTTTTATTATCTCAACTCCCTTTTTGACGATCTGATCCTTACTCTTCGCAATCAAATCAAGATAGCGGTTCGAGAGCTCCAAAAGCTTCTGTTTAAGCGCATCAACTGTCCGTTCTTTTACCCTCTCAACCTTAATATGATACATCACAAATCTTACACCGTTCTTTGCTAAGGGTTCATTGGGCCGGGCGTTTGCAAGCAGATTAGCATAGAACTCATACTTTGCTAAGAGAGTATCAAAATCATTAATTTCTGAGCTCTTTAGCCATTCCTGCAAAGCATTAAAGGTGGCTATTGCAACGTTGGTTGCCCCTTGAATCTTTATAGCTATGATATCTTGGGCAGTATCGAAGATCACTTTCGGCAACTTGGAAAGAAGATTTATCTTCTTAGGCTTAGCAAAGGAGACTTTTGCAGAGCCATCCTTAACGTTCATGGGGCAGTGCCGGTTTTAGTTTAATACTTCAATATAGCACAAGATTATAAGATAAACAAGGGGCTGGTACCAAAACCACCGAAAACAGTTCCTGGCTACCAATCCAGAGCCTAGATAGATTCGCCTCCCATCCCACCTTCCCCCTCAAAACCTGCACAATACAGCGAGCACACTCCAGAGATGTTTCACAGAAACATAGGTTTCACGCTTATATCTCTATAGAACGAGCTACACTCCCTTACAAAACACGACTTATACGCAGAATATTGGACCTCTCTGAAATTCTTCAAAAACTTCCAGTTTCTAATAAAAAGTGGTGGGGGCGAACCCATGGGTTCGCCCCCACCACTGCAACCCTATCTTATTTTTTTATCTTGATCGGAATCTTAAGTGCCTTCTTCTCTTCTACTTTTGGTAATGTAATCACAAGCATACCATCCTTAAAAGAAGCCTCAGCTTTTTTCACATCAACCTCCTTTGGCAAAGGGATTGTCCTAGAGAAGGCCTGCATTGTAATCTCTTTGATATAGTATCTTTTATCTTTATCTTCCTTAGCTACCTTTTTAGAACCAGAGATTTTTACTGCTCCTTCTTCTATGCTAACATCGACATCGTCGGGACTAAAACCTGGCAATTGCGCCTCTATTACAAGATTGTTGTCTTGCTCATACATGTTCACCATGGGGAACCCTGCTGACGGAGTTACACTAATTCCAAAATCCTCATCAAACAGCAACCCAAAAGGATCAAACAATCTTAACGCTCTTGTATTTCTCCTCATAGGCCAATACTTAACATTTTATTTACCTGTATTAGCAGTCCACGCTTAAGACTGCTATACTATTATAATCTTCTTCCCCACAGTGGTCAAGGGATTGAGGGATAAGAGACAAGAATAAGTTTCAGCTCCCCATTCTCCGTTAATAGACTCCTCCAAAACTCATGTTATAATATCCGTACTCGGCGCGTAATGCGCCATAAAATAACTTACAAATTTGTGGACAAACTTACCGGCTTAGACTTTAAAGCCTCCATTAAACGAACAGTCACACCTCCTGAACCTCAAGTCGTAGCCCCGAGATACTTCACAGGATCTCCAGTAAAATTTCTCGAAGATCTTGCAAGCTGGATACTTTTACTAATCCTTAATATTATTGACTATATTCTAAGGCTCTTTGTATCTCTGGAGGCACTCGGAGATAGAATAAAAACCTACGTCTTCACAAATCTCTATTGGGGAAGAGGAAGCCGCCTCGCATTTTTGCAATCAATTGGTCTACTTCTTGCAGTTCTCGGCACTACGATCCTTTTTGTAAACCAGGTTTTCTCCTATACACAGCGAATTAATACTTACATCCAGGTAAGACAATCTGCAATCTATGCAGCGTCGAGAAGCCAAGTAAAAGACGCTGCAGTAGCTACAGTTTCTATAGAAACACTAGTACAAACCAAAGGATACGTATCTGAGACAAAAACATATATCGTAAAACGCGGGGATACCCTAGCTTCAATCGCTAAAAAATTTAACGTTTCCATAGATACGATCAAATGGGCCAATAATCTAAGAAGCGATTTTCTTAAAGTAGGGCAGAAACTCAGGATTCCCCCTGGCTCAGGCGTTCTTCATAAAGTTAAAAAAGGCGATACCATAGCTTCAATAGCTAAAAAATATAAAGCTGCTGCACAGGCCATCATGGAGGCCAACTTCTTAGATTCCGATGCTGATCTTAAACCCGGAATGGAAATATTTGTCCCCAACGGAACGCTACCTCCCCCACCTAAACCGAAACGAACAACCCGATCTTACACTCGCCGAACTTATACTAGACCAGGTAGGACCTATCAATCTAGACCGGCAGGCGTACCCTCCTACTCCTCAAGATACCCCAAATTCCTCATCTGGCCTGTCGAAGGAGGAGGAACACTTACCCAACACTACTGGTATGGCCACAAAGCTCTAGATATAGCAAACAATGCCTACACCAGACGCCGATACGGAGGACATCCATACATCCTTGCTGCTGCCTCAGGAAGGGTTACCTTTGCTGGGTATGTATGCAATGCATACAGATGCGGATATGCCTATATGATAAACATTGACCACGGAAATGGCTACTCTACACTATACGCCCACCTACAGCCTGGTTCAATTATGGTAAGAGCAGGACAATATGTAAGGCAAGGCCAGAGAATAGCCCGGATGGGAGACAGCGGCTGGGCCTACGGGGTGCATCTACACTTCGAAGTAGCTCGCGGCAACTATCCTCATAGACGTGTTCTTCTAAATCCGCTATACTTTTTTAAATGAAGCCTATCCCTATCCCTAAGCAAACACTACTACAGTACTGGGGTGCATATGCCGATCTTGTTTTACCATTTCTTAAAGATAGAGAGATCACCATCGAACAAGTTTTTGAAAACTTCGTGGTCTATAGACGCCATCCTAAAAAAGATTCTCCTGATTTTATCTACGTAGAAAACAGAGATGACATTCTTCATTGGGCAAATCAACATGTGTACTCCTTTCATCCGTATATTTGTCCACTACACAAAGAGGGAAGATGCTATTTTGTGCTAGACATCGACCCAAAAGGGGCCAATATTGAATTTTCTACTACAAAAAAAGTAGCTCTTGAGGTGGCAAATGCACTTAGCTTAATGGGTCTGAAGTTCCTCCTCAAATTCTGCGGTAAGAATGGTTTTCATTTCATATGGGCCTGGGATGCCGGCAATAAACCAAATGAAGAAAAGATCTTTAAGATAAACAAGGATATTATTCTTAAGCTAATTAGAAACATACACTCAAAGATTTACAGGATTGTAAACATTGACTCATCTGACAGCGAACAGCATCAATTTCTCTACAAAGAGTATCCGCCTTCTCCTCAGCTACCCACACTTATATTCGACGCAAAGATTCTGCACCACCATGGGAATATACGTTCGCCTTTCTCTATCCATCCTGAGTCGGGACTAGTCTCGGTACCCCTTAAACCAGAGAGCATCCTAAAGTTCTCTCGCCAGGAAGCCTCCCCGGAGTCCCTAATCCCGAAAAAAGAGGATTTCTCCTGGGTAGAGCTACCCACCAACAGGCTGTAGAATCGCTCCTACCTCTCCCGTAAGCCCCTCCCTAAGCGCACGAGATCCTTACCGCCCTAGAACTCTAAGGTTAGCTAATCAAGCTCGTATTCCTCAAAAAGCTCCGGAAGATTTGTAGAAAGCTGAAGCTCGTTTCTAATTCTGATATCTAAAGCCAGTCTATTATCATTATCCCCATGAACTATAAAAACTTCACGCGGAGAATGACCAAAATTCCTGAGCCAATACATCAAATCTCCCTGATCGGCGTGAGCCGAAAATCCCCCTAAGGTATGAATCTGCGCACGAACAGGAACAGTCTTACCATAAATTCTCACCTTTTTAGCACCATCAACTATGCGTCTTCCTAATGTACCTTTAACCTGATACCCTACAAAAACCACATGATTTTTTGGATCTGGCAAGAAGTTAATCAAATGGTGCTTCACTCTTCCGCCTGTACACATTCCACTCCCAGCCATTATCACGGCCTTTCTAACATTAGCTAGCCTCTTTGATTCACGTCCAGTCTCTACGAACTCCAGTCCTTTGAACCTAAAGATATCATCCCCCTCTCTGATCAAATCCATAGCATCCTCATCATAGTATTTTCTGTATTTTTCAAAAATTAAAGTAGCCTTTCTAGCCATAGGGCTATCAAGATAAAATCTAATTCCTGGATCAATGACCTGCTTCTCAACCATTAGGTTCAGCTCATACAAGATCTCTTGAGCCCTCTCCACAGCAAAGGTTGGGATAACTGCGACAGACCTATCCCTTGCCACGTCATCAAGGATAGACAGAAACTCCAAAATGGTACTAGATTTATCCTTATGATATCTTCCCCCATAAGTACTCTCAACTATTACATAGTCTGCCTCTCTTATAAAGTCCGGATCCCGAATTATTCTTGCCCCTGTTTGCCCCAGGTCACCAGAGAATACAAACTTACGCAACCTCCCGCTTGAGGTAGGAATCCACAACTCAAAACTTACAGAGCCTAAAATATGGCCAGCTTCTCTCATTCTAAACTCTACTCCCTTCTTAAACTGAATCCGCTCACCGTATTCATAAACCCTAAATCTACGCATAACTGCCTCAACGTCGCTGTAATCCCATAGCGGAGTATCAATGACACGCCCCCCAACCCTTACTCTACCATGCTCAACTGCCTCCTTGTGTAGCTTTGTAGCATCTTGCAATATAAGATATGTAAGATCCCGGGTAGCATCGGTAGCGATAATCTGTCCCCTAAAGCCATTCTTTACTAGAAGAGGAAGTCTGCCTGTATGATCTAGATGAGCATGTGTCAAAAATACAACATCTAATTTCCTAGGATCAAACTTAAAAGGCTCCCAATTTAAGTCCTCGTTTTTACGCTCCCCCTGAAAAATTCCGCAGTCAACTAAAGCCCTAAAACTACCGTTGTCAATATAATGACATGAGCCTGTGACTATTCCACCTGCAGCTCCAAAAAACTTTAACCTAATCATGGACCATTATACAACTTCAATCCAAGAGTCGTCTATATCTGTCAGAATTTTCTCGGCTAAAGCTAACCTGTTAATATTCTCAGCAAATAACGTAGCGACAATATCTCCCGCTTTTACCTGTTCATCAACAAAGTAATGAAGGTATATCCCAGCTCTCTTCGAATAAGGGGCTCCTAATGCGCGGGTGAGCCTTACTATTTGCCTATTGTCAAACCCCTTGATGGTACCACTCTTGTTAATAAATACGTCTTTGGAGTATGGACCTGGTTCAAGATCATCCCCTTTTACCCTATACTGAGCGCCCTGTGCTATAGCAATTTTCCAAAACTTCTCAAGAGCCTTTCTGGTCTCTAATACCTCTCTTAGCTTAACCAACGCTGCCTCTTTAGAATACTCACCAGTTAAGACCAAAAGCTCGCTTGCCATATCTATTGCAAGATTCTCTATACCCTTAGGACGCTTAGGATCTCTCTCTAAAATCCATAGAATATCTCGAGCCTCTAATACTGGACCTATTCCCTGCCCATCAGATCCAAAAGACTCCCTGGTATAGACCGTCAATTTTATGTCAAACCTAGAAGCTATATCTTTAAACATCTGCTTAACCTTTTCTACATCCTCATAAGGTACCTTTGCATACTTCCCGTAAGGAACGTCTATTAACTGATGCGTAATTCCCATAGCGATTTTTTTAGCCATTATGCTAATAACAAATTTGTCATAAGATTCAATATGAAGAGGTTTCTCTATCTGGATTAGAATATCATCTGCCGGAGCTAGATTTAATGCCCCACCCCATACCATACAAGCACGCTCGTGTAGAACCACCTCTCTTATCTTTTCAGGGTCCAAAGCCACAGGCATTAAAACCTCTAAAACGTCACTAGTACCTGCAGGAGATGTAATAGCTCTAGAAGATGTATTCGGCAGATAAAAGCCTAAAGCACTAAGCATAGAAACAATAATCGGAGTTACGCCTTTAGCCGGAATTCCACCGATAGAATGCTTATCAAGACGCATAGGCGTGATATCTGAGAAGTCTAGTTTCTCACCGGTCTCTACCATAGCCTTGGTCAAATAATAAATCTCATTCATATCAAAGCCTGGATTATAGGAAGCGGCGGCAAAATACGTCATCTCCACAGGAGTCAACTTGCGTTTTACAATATCATCCATAATCTTGTAAGCCTCTGAATAGGTAAGTCTCTCGCCGAGAATCTTTTTACGAATATACTGAACCGACTCTGCTTGCCCTTTAAGCTCAACAGGTAAGGGGTCAAGTTGAGAAATCTTGTACTTTTCCCAAATATTGCGCGGCAACCCGATCTGGCCCTCCTTTACCAAGGTATCTGTGATAACTACGATCCCTCCGAGTTCTACATCGGGAGGGTAAATCACCACCAAATCACCTTCCTTGATCCCGTAGTCGTCAGCGGTCTTCTGATTTATGTATACCTCGAATGACTCTTTGGAGCCTTCTAAATCTAGCTTTCTAGGATACAGGAAAATCATAATTTATTGTAGCATGTGACAGGCGTGGGGCAAAATGTTTAAGCGCTACATTTTGCCCCACGCCCTAAAGTAGGTTAGCTTACCTGTAGTAGCGAAAGATTGCTTGCCAAGAGGAGGATTTAAGACGGTCAGAGGAATGACAATTTAAGGGGGAAGCAGGAATCGACTTCTTCGATTTTTGCTTAAAGCCCAGTCACGCTCCCAGAGGGACTCGAACCCTCAACCCCCTGCTCCGGAGGCAGGTGCGCTATCCAATTGCGCCATGGGAGCAACTAGAGAATTCTAGCACACAGGCAACAGACTTCTGCTCTAATCAAAGCCAACTCCCTAGCTATAAAGCCAGTCGCTTTCACGCACAATACAAAATTTAGAGATGTCAAGGTCTGCCCAAACCCAAAAGTACGGCGCTTTTCCCTAGCAGAGGTCGTACTAACGTTATAATTCAAAACGTCCCAAGGGAATAGTATTTCTAGAGTGCTGGACAAAAAATCCAGTTTTAGCCTCACGCCACAGGTTAGACCTGCAGAGTCTTTAAAAACTCTTCGTTAGACTTGGTTGTCTTTAACTTCTCTATCAAGACCTCTGTAGGATTCTCTCCGCTTTTCTCAATAGCATCTAGCATCCTGCGAAGCATCCAAGAGTACTGGAGATTCTTCTCTCCTAACAACAGATCCTCTCTACGCGTACCAGATTTTCTTACGTCTATAGCCGGAAATATCCTTCTTTCTGCCAAGCTCCTGTCTAAATGAAGCTCCATGTTACCAGTACCTTTAAACTCTTCATAGATCAGATCATCCATTCTACTTCCTGTATTTACCAATGCTGTAGCCAATATAGTTAAACTACCACCGTCTTCAAAGTTTCTTGCAGCGCCAAAAAATCTCTTAGGAGGATACAAGGCTACAGGGTCAAAACCTCCGGTAAGGGTTCTTCCGCTGCTCGGCATGCTAAGATTGTAAGCTCGGGCAAGCCTAGTGATACTATCCATTAAAATCACCACATCCATACCCCACTCTACCATTCGCTTAGCCTTCTCTAAGGCCATCTCAGCCACTTTTACATTATGCTCTGGAGGCTCATCGAAGTTAGAAGCTAAAACTTCCCCTCTTACAGAGCGCTGCATATCTGTGACCTCTTCTGGCCTCTCGCCAACCAAGACTACCATTAGATAAACATCGGGCTGATTCGTAGTGATTCCGTTGGCAATGTCTTTCAGAAGCCAAGTCTTGCCTGCCTTTGGAGGTGAAACTATCATCCCTCTCTGACCATAACCTATCGGTGCCAAAAGATCGATTATTCGCGTAGATAGTACATCGGGAGTGGTTTCAAGTTTCAATTGTTTGTTTGGGAAGATAGGAACTTTTTTATAAAACGGAGTTCGCTTGGCTGCCTCTGTGGCGTAATGCCCTCCCACAAAATCTACCTTCAACATGCTGCGGTATTTCTCGCCCTCCCTTGCCTTTCTTGCAACCCCTTCTACAATGTCTCCGCTCCTTAGGCCAAATTTACTGATCTGAGTTCCAGACACATAAACATCATTAGGACTGGGCAACAGACCTTCAACTCTTAAAAATCCATGCCCTCCGTTGTTTACCACTTCCAATATACCTTTAACATAATCGTGTCCCTCTTTCTCGGCCGACTTTTTGAGAATCTCTTTTATGAGCTCTGGTTTCTTAAGCTTGGATGCATCTTTTATACCATACTCTTTGGCAAATTTTCTTAAATCTTTAAGAGAAACGTCCTTAAGCTTGGAAACTGTCAGCATAAAACCTGAGTAACAATTTAAATTCTAAATGGGTGGGAAAACTTAAACCTCTTATCTTTCCAGGATAACATACCTTGAAAGTTCAATCAAGTCAAGAAAAGGGAGGGACCGGCACTGCCCCAAACCGATCCCTATAAATGCAGGCCTGTCCAGACCTGCATCTATAGAGGGGGCATCCAAGGAACCTGTGCCTTGGATCCAGAGAAAGCTCCAGATCCAGGACACAGGCGCCTTGGGCCTTGGACCCAGAGGATACTCCGGATCCAGGGCTCAAGGCACCTGAGTTGTCTAATTCTACTATACCCCCAAAACCTTGTCAAGTCCTAGGTTATCCTATAGTTTCGGAGTGGACTATCTTATAACAAGTATAAACACAACTAAATGTTTTGTCAAGTGACAAGAACTCCACGAAATCATAAGGTTTATTTAGCCAAAAACCCTGAGCCTCACTTTTCAAACCCCTTGTCGTTAAACTTCAAGGTAAAAATAAACAAAAGTGTTACGATTCATGAAACCATCTTAAGAATATCCTTGATATGCCTTAAACTCTTGTGGGTAAACACCCGTTTAAATCCCAATTTTTTTGCCTCTGCCCTCCTTAATTCCCACGCATAGGTAGGTCTTATCTCTCCTAAAAGCCCAACCTCTCCTATAAAAGCAACATGGGGTAAGGGTTTAGCTAACCTCGCTGAAATAAGAGATGCCACCAACGCTAGATCTATCCCTGAGTCTCCTTTACCTAAAAAACCGAAACCCTTCACAAAGATATCTTTGTATAGAAGGCCAACCTTCGGTAAGTTTCTCGAAACCACCGCTGCTAATACCTCTAGCTTAGGCTTAGGGATACCCTCAGAAATAAGGCGCGGAGCGCTAAATACACTATCTACTACCAAGCTCTGAATCTGAACAGCCAGAGGCCTTACGCCATAAACAGTTATCCCATAGGCACTTCCGGGAGAGGCCTCTTTAGACTTGACCAGCTCCAATGGAGCTTCCGGATAGTCAGAAAAACCTGTACTTTCGAGCTTTAGAAACCCTAACTCTCCAACAGCTCCGAATCTGTTTTTAACGCTTCTTAGAACCCTTACATTCCCAATGCCAAAAGGCTCTAAATAAAGCACTGTATCCACAGCATGTTCTACTGTTTTAGGTCCAGCAACAGCCCCTGCTTTAGTCACCTGTCCTATCAAGATGGTACCTACTTTATGATCTTTGGCGTAACCTGTAATCAAGCTGGTTACTATCTTTGCCTGGGAAACCCCTCCTACTATTCCCCCATCTTTTGCAGAAAATGCCTGCAAAGAATCAAAAACCACAAAATCAAAATCATTTTCTGAAAGTGTAGAAATTATGGGCTCAATTTCAGTATACGAAAGAATCTTCAATCTGTCGGAAAGTCCAATGCTACTCTCTCTGCGCTCTTTATCAATCTTTTTACTAGATTGCCTCTCCCCATCTAGATGCTTTCTTGCTGTTCTTTTATCAAAATACCCCGCCTCCGAAAGTATCCTTTTTAACCTCAAGTTGACCTGATACCCTGACTCTTCCCCTGAAACATACACTACGTTATAACCCTGTAAAGCTAGGTTAACCAAAATCTCTAAACTCAGAGTCGACTTACCAACCCCAGGTTCACCACCTAACAAGACCACTTGGCCCGGACTTATTCCCCCGCCTAAGACCAAATCAACCTGGTTAAGACCAGTCGACGAAAACTTTACTTCTTCGGTGCCTTCCGGCGCATAAAATTCTAGGGGGCGCAAAGGGCTTGCGCCCTTTGCGCCCCCCTCTACCTTCACAAAACTATCCCATGCTCCACACTGAGGACACTTCCCATACCACTTTGAACTAGTATATCCGCACTCAGCACACTTATACATTACTCTACAACCTCTAACACCTTGTCCCTCTTATTATAATCTATCACAAGAGTTTTCGGCTTATCACTCCGCAGACTCCTATACAATCGATGATGCCTTAAGAGATAATCCGCAACTGTATTCTCAACGTTATGTTGAAGCTCCCTTCTTAAAGGACGCGCACCATACTCTGGATTAAATCCTCTCTCTAGCAAAAACCGCTTAGCAGCAGGGGTAAGCTTAACCATAAGTCCGATCTCTGACAGGCGTGCATTAAGCTCACGGATAAGAATCTCTAAAATCTTTCTGCTGTCTGCCTTGGTAAGTGACCTGAAGATAATAATATCGTCGATCCTGTTTAAAAGCTCAGGTCTTAGCTGTTTTTTAAGCTCTTTTAATAGCTCTTCTTGCATGCTCTCATAAGCGTCTGAAAGTTCGGAATATTTTGTCTGCTGATCTCGATAAAATCCAAGAACCCTATCTTCAAAGATCTTTTCTGCTCCAATGTTTGAAGTCATAATTATAATCGTATTCTTAAAGCTTACAGTCTCTCCTTTCGAATCCGTAAGGTGGCCTTCTTCTAAAATCTGAAGCAGTATGTTTAACACATCCGGAGCCGCCTTCTCAATCTCATCAAAAAGCACCACAGCATAAGGATTCTCTTTTATCTTCTCAGTAAGCATGCCTCCCTGCTCGTAGCCTACATAACCAGGAGGCGAGCCTATCAGTTTTGAAACGCTGTGCTTCTCCATAAATTCGCTCATATCTATCTGAATAAGCCTCTCTTTATCATCCCCAAAAAGATGCCTTGCAAGCACCTTAGCAAGCTCAGTTTTACCCACTCCAGTAGGTCCCAAGAACAGAAAGCTAGCCCACGGACGGTTATCAGCAGCTATTCCTAACCGACCGCGCTTTACTGCATAAGCCACCTTCTTTACAGCCTCGTCTTGACTTACAATGTACTGCTTTAAAACCTTCTCTAAATTCTTAAGCATAGAAGTATCATCCGAACTTAAGGTCTCCACAGGAATCTTTGTCCACGAAGCTACCAGGTGCTTCACATCCTCTACGTCTATCACCAGCTTTCCATTTGATGCCTTAGCTTTAGATTCTCTAAGCTTTTTAAGCTCCTCAATGAGCTTAGTTTGCATCTGTTGAGCCTGCTCTGCCTTAGTATATTTCTGCATCTCTATGAATCTACCTTTCATAAGCTCAACCTCATCTATCTTCCGCTCTATTATTCCTATGTCCTTAAGCTCTGCCTGCTTCTTAAACAGCTGCTCTGCAACTAAAGCATTAAGCAGCCTTACAGCCTTATCTGGGAAATTCATATCCGTTAAGTATTCATCTGCTAGCTTAAGCATAGTATCGACGGCTGCTGGCTTGAAATCTAGAGGATATATTGAATCTACATAATCTATATAAGCTTTAATAATTCTCTTGGTTTCATAGATATCCGGAGGCTCTACTTTAATCACTTTAAAAAGCCGCTCTAAGTCATCCTGCTGGCTTATAAGATTCTCATACTCAAACTCAGAGATAGTAGCTATAACCCGAACTTTATCTGAATCAAGCAATCCTTTTAGGGTCATACGCATATTTATCCCTCCCCTAAGCACTGTACTTACCAGATATTGGAAGTCATCAAAGAACAAGATTACGTTAGGATTATTATAAGCTTCATTTAAAATCCCCATTATTCTTTTTTCAACGTCCGTAGGAAACTTAGCAGTTGCTACAATTTGGGGTAAATTCACTGTCAAGATTCTGACATCTTTTAAGGCTAGAGGAACATCCATCGTAAATATCCTGAGGGCCAAATCATAAACCACATAGGTCTTACCTACCCCACTAGGCCCGACCAAAAGCACACTCTTTTGAATAGGCCCAATTAGGCCCTTTATAACCTCGTCTGTAAGTTCGCGCCTGGGGACAATTACCCCCAATGTATTGTTCGAAATCCAGCGTTTAATGTCAGATGTAAATTCTTTCAAGAAGCTCAGCGTTCCTTGTCCCTCAATCGGGATAGACCGACCAATGGGACCTGATCCTAATCCATCGCGTACTCCCTCTTTAGCTATATTCTCTATAACTCTAAATGGTCCCAAGCTTAAACTTAAAACCTGACTTATGAATGCATCAAAATCCTTGACCGTCTCCTTTAAGCTTTTACCGAATTCCTCGTTGTACTTTTCTGCCACTTGTAAATAAGCCAAAAGCAGATGTTCTGTGCCTATATAGTAAGAACGTGACTTTGCTGCAAGCCTTCCTGCTTCCAACAGAAGATCTTTAAGCTCTCTAGAGATACGTACCTTCTCCGCTTCTTTCTCATCTACTGTGTCTATTCTCTCTGGTCTTCTGCCCAAAACTGCTCTTGCCACTCCATATGGATCGACATTGAAAAACCTCCGCAGAACCACATGCCCAACAGAATCTTTATTCATAAGCAAAGCAACAAAGAGGTGGTAGGGCCTTACAAGTTTCCGCCTAGTAAGAACGGCGTATTTAGCAGCATCCTTTAAGACCCTCTGGGCTGCTTCACTTAAAACAGATACTCTGTTCATACTGTGTAATTATAGCATCCCAATCTAGCAAATCAATACAAAGATTGCTAAAGAACACTGCGTTTTTGTCACAAAAAATCCAAAATCAGAGCTGGAGCCAAAACGGTTTCAATCTCTTGACCGATTTGAACAATAACGCACCCAGAAAAAAGATAACCTACTTAAGAGGAAAAACAACTCCTCCTCAAACGAAGGGATTGATTTAGTATCCTGAAAATTGAGTAGGATATGCCGTAAGGCTTCGCCCTATTAGTACGCCTCGGCTCAACGCATTACTGCGCTTACACCTGGCGCCTATCAACCTGGTGGTCTACCAGGGGGCTCTCGGCATAATGTAAGC
>WFZK01000004.1 GCA_015489595.1 Candidatus Dojkabacteria bacterium
ACGAAGCTGTAGAAGAGCTTGAGGTCCGATACAAGAACATGCAATACCTTTACTCTGATGAAAACACCCTTTATTTTATGGACCCAGAAACCTACGAACAGTTCGAAATGGACAAGAGCATAGTAGGAGAGTTTTACAACTTCATGAAAGAAGGGGAAGAGTACACTGTTACAATCCACCAAGACCGGCTAATATATCTTAAGATCCCGCCGCAGGTAATCTTAGAGGTGACCCAAACTTCTGAGGCTGTAAAAGGCAACACAGCTCAGAATGCTACAAAAGATGCCATAGTAGAAACAGGCGCAAAAGTAAAAGTCCCGCTGTTTATAAAAACCGGCGACAAGATAAAAATCAACCCCGAAACCGGGGAATATATGGGAAGGGCGTAGGTTATGGAATAATCGGTAGGATAAGAGAAACCCTGGCCAGTCGCAGAAAACCCTCAACAGCCCTAGCTGAAAGGCTAGCTCAACACCCACAGGCACAGTCGACAATAGCCGACGAGCGTCTTATGGTTCCAGACGGGCTTTGTGCGTTATGTAATGCTGCGTGTTGTAGGAATGTGATCATACCTGTAGATCCAAAGGAGCTATCAAAAGAATTTTTTGAAAGATGCGTGATCCCTCCAGCGGTGAAAGAATTCCTGCGAGAGAAGCCCCCCGTACTCCTATTAACAGAACCTGACCTCTTGAAAACAATACCTACGATCCCTGAATATCTCCAATTAGTAGGGGAATTGAAGGGCCCCACCCTTGTATCTGAGTTAATTCAAAGGTACTCATATTTGCAAACGTCCTTGGAGGGTAGTGCCACTCCTTATCTGAGGTCGGGAGTTTATCTCCTGCGTGATCCATACCACAATCAACTGCTCGTAGGTATTAATGGACCATGCCCATGGCTTAATGGAATCCTCTGCACACTACACGAGGAATATCAAAATCCAAATCATCCAACCTCGCATCCTCAAGGCACCCGAAGACTAATCGAATGCATACGTGTTTCTCCTGGAAGTAGAACATGCACCCTAGCAAGGCTACGAGGACATAGGTGAATTCCCTAGGGGTAGCGTATAATTGGGCGTGGGGCAAAATGTGTCATTACCACATTTTGCCCCACGCCCTGAGGTAGATTGCCTTACGCCAAGTAGCGAAAAATAGTCCGTCAACAAGAGGGAATTTAGAACAGCTAGAAGATGGGGCGAAAAATCGAATTTTTTCGATTTTTCGCCCCAGCCCCTAATTCACTCTGTGAGAGTCCGCCCAATATGTGAGATAATATAATGTCATGACTGCTAAAAAACATACTCGTGTGTCAAAAAGAATCCTTAGCAAAACCTCACGAAAATCCCAAGATTTCTTCAAACTGGAGGGGATCTTAGGTAAGAACGCCAAGAAAAGAAAACTAAAATTAAAAGATATGCGACGCAAATTCTTAGAATTTCTAGCATCCCGCAGTGAAAAGCGAAGAGAATAGACAAAGGAACAAACGACAGGGGTAACGGGAGGAGTCTATCCTTAGGGTCATTCAAGACAGCTGGGAGAAGAGCAATCTTAGGGGGGCTGACGCAAAGATCGACTTTTTTCGATTTTTGCGTCAGCCCCCCTAACTCTTATGCTACAATAACCATATCACCATGAACAACGAGGCTGAGCAAAACCTAAATTCGCAAACATTCGAGTTTACTCCAGGCTCTATTGTTCCCATCGATATAGTCGATGAGATGAAAAAAGACTATATCGACTACGCCATGAGCGTGATCGTTGCTCGTGCGCTCCCTGATGTTAGAGACGGGCTTAAGCCCTCTCAGCGCAGAATTCTTGTTGCAATGAAAGATCTCCAGCTCTGGCCTAAAGGTGGTTTTAGAAAAAGCGCAAAGATAGTAGGTGATACCACAGGTAACTATCACCCACACGGAGATCAGGCAGTCTATCAGACGCTTGTGAATATGGCCCAAGATTTTAATATGCGCTACCCCTTGGTACACGGCCAAGGGAACTTCGGATCAATCGATGGTGATAGTCCAGCTCAGATGCGCTACACAGAAGCCAAGCTTACAAGGATCGCAGTTGAGCTTTTAAGAGACCTTGACTCAGGAACAGTAACCTTTGTCCCAAACTACGACGGGACCAGGAAAGAACCTACAGTCCTTCCGGCAGCGCTTCCTAACCTATTCGCAAACGGTGCAGACGGAATAGCAGTAGGAATGGCGACCAAGATCCCACCCCATAATCTAGGGGAGCTTATAGATGCGCTGATATTTATGCTAGAGAAAGGAAACAAATCCAAGCACATCGCTGTATATAACAGATTAAGAAAGCTTAGAGAATCACAAGAAAGAATCCCAATGCTCCTTGAAAGCAAGCCAGAACACTTCTTAGAAAACTACCTTCACAAAGACGATCAACGATTCCAAAAGCAGATCCAGTTTTTAGAAAAGGCTTTGCAGAGCAAGAAGTTTGATCTTAAGCAGGCTAAGGAACTTTTCGATGATCCAGACAAGATCCTTGAAGCCTTGTCATCCGAGTCAGCACCCGTGATTGTAGATAACGTAGCGGAGCTTCCAGGCGAGCTTACACTTTATCCAAGATTCGAATCAGATGCAACGGTTACTGAACTTATGCAATTTGTCAAGGGTCCAGACTTCCCAACAGGCGGTGCAATATACAACAAAAAAGACATAGCTCAGGTTTATGAGACAGGAAGAGGAAAGATAGTAATGCGAGGAATAGTAACTGTAGAAGAAGATAAAAAAGGCAAACAAAGGATCGTAATTACAGAGATTCCATACCAAGTCAACAAGGCGGCCCTAGTAGAGCAGATCGCAAAACTTGTCCAGCTTAAAAAGATCACAGGGATCAAAGACCTAAGGGATGAGTCGAACAAGCAGGGTATAAGAGTAGTCCTTGAACTTAAGCCTAGTGCTACGCCGAAGATAATCATTAACAAGCTTTACAAATACACCCCATTGCAGCTTAACTTCAATGCAAACATGATAGCCTTGGTTGACGGTGAGCCTAAAACACTTACGCTTAAAAGATACTTAGAGCTTTACCTGCAGCACAGAGGCACAGTTACAATAAGAAAGCTAGAATTCGAACTTGCAGCCAACAAATACAGAGGGCATATACTTGAGGGACTGCTTAAAGCCCTTGATTTTATAGACGAGGTAATAAAGACCATAAGAGCCAGCAAAACCCAAGAAGAGGCAAAAACCAACCTTATCAATCGATTCGATCTTACAGAGGTTCAGGCTCAAGCTATCTTAGATATGCAGCTTAGAAGATTAGCAGCGCTGGAGCGGCAGAAGATCCAAGATGAATACACAGAGGTTAAAGCCACAATAGAGCACCACGAAAAATACCTCGCAGATGAATCCCTCATCTTTGAGATGGTAAAACAAGATCTTGAACGGATAAAAGAAAAATACGCAGATCCTCGCAGAACCAAGGTGTACACTGGAAGTGTAGACGAGCCCGAAGAAGAAGATCTGATTGCAAATGAACTCACATTTATCACAATCAGCAATGCAGGGTACATAAAAAGAGTCTCACCTGATCAATACAGGACCCAAAGAAGAGGAGGCAAGGGCACCACAGGAGCCACCCTAAAGCAAGACGACTACATAAAGCATGCCCTGGTGGCAAACACTCACGATACCCTCTTAATCTTTACCCAAAACGGTAGAGTTTACGCCCTTAAAACGTACGAAATTCCAGAATACAAGAAAAATGCTAAAGGCTTACCAATAGTCAACCTTTTACCTATCGATAAAGACACAAAAATAAGTGCGGTTTTACCTCTTGATAAAGAGACTATGAAGTCTAAGAAATACCTGGTTATGGCTACCCAATCTGGAATAGTAAAGCGCACCCCGCTTGATCAATACCTAAATATCCGCAAAAACGGCCTTAATGCTATAGCCTTAAAGCCTGGCGACTCTGTAGTTGAGGTACTGCCTACAAGTGGCAATGATCTTATTATGCTTGTAACTAAGCTAGGAAAATCTATAAGATTCTCGGAAAAAGATATAAGGCCGACTGGTAGGAACACCGCCGGAGTAAGAGGCATCAAGCTTAAAAAAGACGATCAAGTAATCAGCATGGATATAGCCAACAACAACTCAGATCTTTTGTTAACAGTATCAAACAAAGGGTATGCCAAAATGACAAAAGTGGCCAAATTTAAAATCCAAAAGCGCGGCGGAACCGGAATTTATGCATTTAAGGTCACTCCGAAAAGAGGCCATTTGATAGACGCAAGAGTAATAAATGCCAGAAAAGAGCAGACTAGAGAAGAGGAACAAAAAGACAAAGTTGGCAAAAGATCCACTCTTGCTCCTGGCGAGATTATGCTTGTTTCTAAGCTAGGAGTAGTAATAAAAACAAGGCTAGATAATATTCCAGTTCTAGGCAGACAGACAAGCGGCGTGATTGTAATGAAGGTAAAACAGAATGACGAGGTGGTAGGGGTGGTGGTGTAGGGGAACGAAATTACACAAACTTGCTAGGAATATCTCGACAAAATAAAAGCCTCTAAACTAATTGCCCAGTCTTTCTCTTAGAGCATTTTAATATAGGTCTTATTATGCTAAAATCCTATTACTTAAACGGGAATACTATGGCAACCTCTAGGGAGAGAACCCCTCCTCCGCATAAATTCAAAAACTTTGTCACTGTAGAAGTCCCACCTCCGAAGTCTCCCCTCATAAGCGTCAGGATACCGTATGGAAACGCAACTAAGGAAAAACTAATACGGGTAGCACCTATCGGGGCGAGTGAGCTAATTCTTAAAGAATCTAATTTACCGAGAGAACTTGCAAGATGGCTTCAAGAAAGCTGGAAAAAAGGACGACCACAATATCCGCTTCCCTGCCAAAATTGCGATCTAGTTGTCCCCGAAATTAACAGACAAATAGTAGGCCGAACAGTTATCCTTAGAACTAATGCAGAACAAAAATGTTTCCCCATCTTTTCTATGCCTGGACGGGAAAACCAGGGAATCGTAGCCCACATCCGCATAGGTGGGCTCTTTGCTGTAATTCCTGATGCCGCAAGTGGGAGCGTATTTGTTGTACCCCCTCAGAGGCACCTGCAACTTAAAGATTTGATCCCTGGGATTGGATACTCCAGAGTTCAACCCGACGGAACAATTATAGATTACCAAGACACAAATCCAGTAGGAGGGTATACAATTAGGAACTTAAGAGAAAAAGCTCAACTAACTAAATACTTAAGAAGCAAAACAAAGGAGTATACAGAAAGAATGGGAGGCGAGCTCCCCATTGTCGTCCCCGAAGTTCTGGCAACACCTTTCGAAGACCAACCGGTGGCAGGGATTAGATTAGGAGTCTTCATAACAAAAGAGCCAGACAACCAAATCTCTCTAGTCGACTACTTCCGTAGGGCCCCCCCAGAACAGACACAAGAGTATCTTGCCCAAATATATTTTCTTTTAGGGGAAACGTTGGCCTGGTTACATAACTTTGCAGAAATATATCATCTCCAGTTAAATTCTAACAATCTAACGATTATTCCGCCCAGCGGCCAAAGAAGGGAGATTATAATGGTAGTTAGAGATTTAGAAACAGCGCATCGCGTAAACCCCTTCGGCGGAAGATGGACCCCGAGAAATACAAACGCCCTCAGATACTGGCAATCTCTCGCACAGCATGAAATGCGCAATTTTGTCTTCAGCCAACTAGTAATACCTGTATATTTCTTAAGGAACCAAGATACCTTCACACCAGAAGCAGCGCAAACAATTCTAGATAAATTCTGGTCAGGGTACATACAAGAACTCGCCTCTCTTTATCCAGAAAGAAGTGAAGAGATCCTAAGGACCTATCAACAAGAGTTCCGGCCTACAGAGTTATCAAATCAATTAACTAAAATAGTACGCATGCTCCCACTCCAACGTCAACATGTTATAGGTCCAAGGTTGATAGCTGTTATTAAAAGACTAGAAGAATATCAAAAAATCGCAGAAGCATTTGCACGGATAGATCAAAAGTTATTGGAACTCACCAGCGGAGCAAAATATTTAGCCCAAGAAAGGAAAACAAAGAAAAAGAGAAAAGGGAAGAAACGGAGGAAGAAATGATCAAACTGAATTAGTTCCCTCACCCCTATTAGAGGAGTGAAGGACTCAGAGCCCGTCTTCTCTAGACCTACGGAAGAGTCAGATACCTCTACTTCTCACAACATTTCCCCTAATACGGCAAACACCCCGGAACATCTGTCATACATCCTTTACGATCCGAGTGCTCACACTCATTATAGTGCTCAACATATCTCCAACCCCTGTTTTTACACTCCTCTTTAAATGTCTTTAACTCTTCATCCTCCTTTTTAATCTCTGAATTCGGTCTAAAAAATACATACGGAGCAGCCTTTATCTCAACGTCTTTATCATATATTACGATCTTCTTCAGCCACTCAGGCTGCTTCGGAGCTTTACCAGACTCTAGGATCTTTCTCCAAGCCTGGTCATCAAGCAGATCAGAAAACGGACGTAAAAATTCATAATATGAATAAACCGCGCCCACTGCCAATTTTATTCGTCTTTTTGCTGGATCATATATAGGGGCCAAAATATAATAAGGATACCCCTCAGCAATCTCTAAAACCCTACCATTCGGATCCGCAGCAATATCGGCCACTATAGCCGCAGGATTCTTATTCAACGCTTCATCATCCGCCCCATACTCTAGATCTCCTGCATAAGCCCAGATATTTTCTAAGCTCTCCCCATAGTCTCTTATGAACTCATAATCTTTCTCTGAAAGCTCTTTACCTGACAGCTCTTTATTACTAATCTCTACCAATTTTTCTACTAAGCTAATTAAAAACTTTAGATGCCTATGGCGCTTGCTACCTGATACCTTTACGGTCTCCCCTGAGAGATTAACCCTACTGCCCTGATAATTCCAAAGATCTCTAGAGGACAAAATAGTATCAAGCTTACGGGTTAAAGTAAGAAGTCTATTATAAAGCTCAATTTGCGGTTCCACATATCCGTGCCAATCTAACAGGACCTCTTGCCCCCATGCGCCGCTGCCAAGGCCCCCAAGTGGATCCTTAGCATACAGTAGAGTATCATGCTTAAGCTCTACAAAACTCCCTAAAAACGTATTTAAATCCTTATACTCCCAAGCCTTGCCCCTCATAAACTTAGGAGCTTTATCGGATGAGGGCTTAAGCAAAGACTTTAACGTATACAACCAACCCCCATAAGCTGTTGTGTAAAACTTCTTCTCAGAGATCTTTCTGACATATTCTCGCAATTTAGTAACTCTGTCTAAATACTCAGGAAAATCAGCTCCACCATAAACCAGCCCAGGCATATATTCTTTCCCCTTACTGCTCTTTACTATCTCTAAAGCTAAATCAGATCCAAACACAGCAGGTAGATCTAAAGCTGTCGGCAGCATTCGTTTTTTACCGTCTGAAGAAACAGAAAGATTCTTATACACCAACTGCTGGAATATATAGCCATCTAAAACAAAACGTTGCCCCATCAGACGAAATCCATGCGTCTGTTCTTTCTCCTCTTTCTTACTTGCCTGCAGATTAATCACCATAGTGTTAATCTTAGCTTCTCTGAGCTTAGGCAGAGCAGAGTAGAACTTCTCAAACTTACTCCCTGTAACCTCTGATAAACTCAATTGAGATAAACTTTTCCCATAGATCTTCTTGGCAAGATAGTCAAAATCATAAAAAGTCAGATCATCTGATTGACCAACTAAAAAACTAGTAGGATCATATATATCTGACCAATCTTTTGAATTCTTAGCTAGTGCATAAGATAAAAGCAGAGCAGCTCTACTTTCAGACTTGCTCTTTGCTCTAAACGGCATCCTACCATACCACATCATTGCCCTAAAATACCGCTTAAGTGTCTCTGACTGCGTGTAGTGCCCCCTTACCTTGTATTGAGAATAATCCTCTAAAAATGGATTCGGCTTAACACTTGATGGGTTGTTATAAGCTTGCATATACACAGAAGCTGCAATACCTTTGTGCTTTAGGATTAAGGATACCTCCTTGTCAACTATATCTTTTACTGGCTCAGGAGCTTTAAATTTTGGATCTAGAAGCTTAAGCCCAACGCTTACAAATGCCATACCCTGCTTTGCTGCATGCGCCCATTCCGGACGGTTAGATTTTGAAAACTCTTCGTAGAGTCTTTGGCTCTCTGACAAGAGATATTTTGAGGTGTTTTTTAGCTTAGAAGAAAATACAAATTCTTCTAAATCGCGCAAAATCGCATCAAAAAGCAGATGATACGAGTGAAGTACAGAATCGGTTGTGATAAAGCTGGGAATCTGTTTGTAACTATTTTTTTCATAAAGCTTAAAGAACTCTTTGTAGCCAGATGGAACAATTACGAAACCGTTTTTCACTATCATCTCTTTAGCCTCTTTTGACAAAACATAGCGCTTAAACTCATACACATTTGAAAGATCTGGAGCTATTGAGTAGTCAACAGGATGCTGCTGCGCAGGGGTCCTGTTTTGCTGATTTTTCCCCTGCGACTGATTATCCTCAGGAGTGCCAAAAGGCTGAAGCCCCTTTGGAAAGACCTGGAGACCGTTTGGGAAAACATTAACCTTGTGACTCTTGTTGTTAAACCACCACGGATGAACGTAAGAAAAATACCGCCACGAGAGTACAGCTCCTACAAAGAAAGCAAACACAGCTGCGACAAGTAGCCAGATTTTATTGTGTAGAAGGGCTTTACCACTAGGCGAAGCACCGTCAACAGTTTCACTACCTGCTTTCTGCCGGTCATCGGCAGACAGTGATTTTGGAGATTTACCCGAGCTTTTGCTGGATTCTTTATCAGGCTTCATAGATAAGATATAGCAGCTTATTAAACATTATAGCAAGAGGACGAGAAGGATGCAGGTTACAAAAAGGGGCTGGGGCAAAAATCGAAGAAAGTCGATTTTTGCCCCAGCCCCTAAACTCATCATTCTTCTGGCCGTTCTAAATTCCACGTTGTTAACGGGCGATTTTTCGCTACCCCGCGTAAGGCAACCTACGTTAGGGAGTGGGGCAAAATGTAGTGTTTCAACATTTTGCCCCACTCCCAATAACAGCGCCGAGATGGTTAACCACATTAACCTCAACCCTCTAAAACCACGTTTTACAATCATCTATCCAATCATCTTCTTAAATTCTGAAGCAGCTTTGCTAATCTCTTGGATATCTGAGGTTCTTTAGCAATGATAGAATCAACAGCAGCTTTAGAATCATACTTATGCTGAGTTTCTCCTAATAGGACATACCCTAAGCCACCGTTTGATAGAGTAGTTAGCAAGAATATCTTTTGTCTGTGTGGATCAAAATGTCCTTCTGCAGGGCACTGTCCAGTCTGCTCGTTGCAACTCTGGTCCCAGACGCCTTCTGTTATCAAGAAATACTTAAAGCCCTCTGAGGTACTACGAACATCAGAAACTCGAGTTAACTCGTTGATATTCATTAGCCTGTAAAATCGAGGAAGACTATCCGTATCGCTTTTATTTCTAACAACTCCAAGTAAAAATCCCGAACTCCCAGAACCGCATGCTGTTTGCAGCGCAGAAACCAAAGCCACAGAAACCCCAGCGTTAAAATCCTTAACAACTTTCATCAACGTGGCATTATTAATCTTCTCTCCTAAGGAGCCCTTATCAAGGACATAATACTTGCCGCCTGGAGCTTTGATGTAAATAAGCGGAGTGCTGGCCATAATCCTGGCAGAATTTTTTGTCCACTCGGCCCTAATTGCAGAATCTTCCGGCTGCGCACACAGATACTTAAAATCATAAATCTGCAAATAAAAGCCATCAAGGTTAATCTGTTCTTTAAGCTTAATCCAAAGCTTATTCTTCACAGCGCTGGTTGGGACAAGATCAACGGGAGGGGGTATAATTGTATTCGGATAAGAAGATAAGTCACCGCCAGGGGTACGATTTTGTAGGTTACTGAAAAGCAAATCTAGTCTAAAAAAAGGTCTTGCATGGTATAAGAAAACACCAAGAAATAGAGCCAGGAAAAATGATATTAGTATGAAGAAAAGATAACCTATGAATTTTGTCTTACTAGCCTGGCGAAAAAACATTGTGAGATTATAGAGAAAGAGACTGATATATGCAATTTATGTAAAGGTTCAAAAAAGGTAGTAAAATAAAGAGGGTAATAAAATCGGTACTCTATATGCCCCGTAAGAGAAGAGAAAAAACTAAAAGAAGACCAAGGCCCCCCTCTCACCCATCCCCATCCATACAACGCCCTCCTGCGACAATATCCCTGGAGGTAAACCTAAAACCCAGAGGAACGACTCTGGAATTTCATATCAAAGATCCCAGATTTTCAAAAGAACTTAGAGACTGGGTTCAACAGTGCTGGAATAAAGGCAGACCTATCGAAATCCCTGGCTATCGGATTCAACCCTCTGGACCCTTACAAGTCCCCAGCAGAACTTTTAATCTTATTCCTGAGGAAGGGCCTTTCGCAAAATTCTTAGCCGGAGACTTCCCCATAAGCACACTCCCTGGACTTCTCAAAATCGGAGGACTATTTGCGGTAATACCGCAACACAACTCTTTTCCCCGATTTATCCCTCCTCAACCGCACATCCCTGTCTCAGAAGTAATTCCCACAGCAGGATTCACTCGGGTAATAAAAGAAGTCGACCGCATTGACGTTATAAATAGAGAAGATCCAACTCCCTTGGGAGCCTACCTTGCAGATGACTTAACTCGAAAAATCCATAACACAAAGGCGATAGAAAAAATTCTCAGAGCTTTCCCTCTCAAAGTACCACTCGTGGTACCTCATGTGGCAGCTTGGGCCCTTGAACAGACAAAATCCCAACCACGATTTGGAATCCTAATTACCCAGGAACCCCAGAACCAACTGATGATCTTGGAACTTTTTAGCCAGCAACCGGAGAAATCGTCCCCACTATCAAGAGCAATACACAAACTCTATTATTCCCTGGGAGAGTCTATAGCATGGCTCCATTTCTATGCAAGGGCGTTCCACATGCAACTTCACGCCAGCAATCTGCGTGTTATCATTGTAGATAACACCCCCATCTTTGTTATGAGAGATTTCGAAACGGTCCACAATGCTCAAGTTGATGATCTACCCACCAGAGTCCCTGGAACCACTTTATCTAAAGACGACCTAGTAAAGATAGCTCGCAGCTATATTGCTTACCTAAGTAGAATTGAAGCAGAAACTCTATTTTTCTCACAATTTATTCTTCCTCTATCACGAATAGTAAGAGTTCGACCAGGGCTACGAACTAGAAAAATACTACTTACGTCTATTAGTGCTTTTATTGAAGGTCATAACAGCATGGTTTTAACGCTTATCGCTAGAAATCCCGCCACAGGGAGGCAAATCGCTACGCTAAGAAAAGCCACAGAAGAAATGTTAACTCCCCACATTGATAACATCTCCCGAGCTATACAAAGAGCTGGCAGAACTCGAACACACATAAAACCACAAATAGAAGAACCCCTCAAAGAAATTATACATCTTTTTGCGAATTATGAAGCTCTCCTCTTTGCCCTTACCAAGGCGGACCTGTCACCACCACTGGAGGTCTTCCAACCACCACTAATCTAGATTAACCTTACCTACGTCTTAATCAGTGCCCACTATGCAGTATAATCCACCAATGTTCCACACAGTTAGAGACTTATCGCTCCAAGGCCTCTCAACTCCATCCCAAGCTACTTCTGAACCAAACTCTCAATTTACGCCGTCTTTTCACTACATCCACATAGCTATAATGAGATCATCCTGGAATTTAATACCGAAGATTTTGAAAGGCATAAAAACAGTAGAATCACGCTGGTATAAGATAAAGGCATGTCCGTGGGGAAGAATATTCCCCGGCGACACATTGTATTTTAAAGACTCAGGGAAACCCGTAACTGTGAAAGCCAGAGTAACAAGAGTAGAGGAGTATATCTTAGAGAACCCAAGCGACGCGATTGAGCTTTTTCTTACTATAAAAAATCAAGACCTGGGTGTAGCAGTCTCTAGCTTAAGAGAAATACCTAAGCATATACTTGAATATATAACCGGCGAAAGATACGCAATATTCGTTCACTTTGACCAAGTAGAAAGACTTAAGAAACCATTTAACGTAAACAAGAAAGGTTTTGGGAGTCAGGCTGGGTGGTTGTGTGTAGAAGGCGAAACGAAGCTCCGGGAGAGAAATATTCTCAACCCTCTTGTTTCTTAGGGTAAAGCGAAACCAGTTGTCCGCGTGAAAGATAAAAATTTCACGTTTTAAGTAGCATGAGACTCCAACGTGTTCTCGAAGGCTTCCACTAGATTATTAAAATTTCGGAGAAAAACTTCTTCTTCTGGACTCAAATCGCTCCTTCTTGCCAACCCTCCGATTGCGCGCATTGTTGAGTGTCCTACCTCAAGAGCCTTCTTCACCGTCAGCATACGGGCCTTATCTCGAGAACGGCGGCCCCTCCTCTCCCCCACAACATCTTCCTCCTTCTCTATCTCCTGCTGTCCCTGAGTCCTCACAAGAGGCCAGAAGAATCTATCATTCGTCCAAGAAGCATCCGAGTATCCACTCCCCGTAGCGCTCCCCCAAAGCAACAACGACGTTCTTATGATTAGAAGCCCAGAAGAGTCACGCTGGACACCCTCGGTCTCCTCAGTGATAGGAATCGCATCAACACCTATCACACCGTAAGCCTCCTCCTCGGTACTACGTCTACCACGCATTATTCCAATAAAACTAGGGCAAACCTTAATAAGGCTCCCACCTTCAAAATCCCCCTCAGGAGAATTATCTTCAAAAACAGGATGCGTCAGAAGAATTTCTAACTCAAACCCTCTCGCTAGGGTTAACTTCCCAGACCTAACCCCCCGCCTCAACCCATCTTCATCCGTCACCACCAGAGTACTTAAGGCAATCACAGACCGAGGCAGTTCTCTATGCTCATACCACTCTGAAGGGGGAAATATAACCTCCAAGCCGTCCGAAAGCCACCCCTCTACCCCTCTCAGTGCGTTTCTAACCAAGTATGCCTCTCTAGGGAGAGAAGATATATCGGATTCTAAAACCCTCTTCCACCACTTTTCCCTCATAGCAATTTATTATATCATACACATATTGAAACAATCAAACTCGATAAGGAATGAAATTAAAGAGGCCCACTTTGACTATTATCCCCGGATGAACCCTGATATACACGCAATATCCACCGTCAACACACTATCTTAACATTTGCTCTGCGCTCTTTATATAGGACATAATAATAGAATTTTTATGCCGAGCGCCCCCCTTCACTTACCTACAGCCTCCGAAATTAATTTCACTTGATTTTCCTTAGGGGCGTGGGGCAAAATACCCATAATTAAACTAAAATCTTTACAAATGGCCAATATAAAAAGCAAAGAGAAAAAACCTCTCCATCCTCTTCAAATGCATATTATAAGCGTCCTTATTAAAAATCCCAAAGCGAGCTTCGGCAAACTAAGGCCCAGCGATGTTTCTACCGACCAATTTACATATCACATCAAACAGCTTATAAAACAAGGTCTCATTAGCTTAGAAAATGGACAATATACGCTCACTCGCAAAGGCAAAAGATTTGCTGTTCACATAGATTTAACGGCCAAGAAAAAAGCAGAGTATTCAAAGAGAACTGTGCTTATCAGGGTTATCAGGCAAACTAAAAACGGATTTGAATGGCTAGTTTACCAAAGATTAAAGCAGCCATACTACGGCTTTGTGGGCTTTCCTGCAGGAAAAGTTTTCAAAAATGAAAACCCTGTGGATACAGCCATAAGAGAGCTAAAAGAAGAAACTGGCCTTAATATGCTAGCCTGGAAACTTATTAAGATAGAACGTGACGTAATATTAAACTCACTCACAGAAATAGAAGACGACTTTTATCTTTATACTTTTGATGTCTACGAAACCTCCGGCAAGCTCACACCTGATCCTACAGAAGGGAAATATTTTTGGGCCACTTTAGAAAAAATCAAGCAGCTAGACACTTTTCCTAGCTTTTTTGATGCGCCAGAGCAGACCTCATGGCTTACAATGCCTGAAAGATTTAAGCAGTATCTTAAGCTAAAAAAAGCAGATAAGTGGCAGAACTTCCCACCCAAATTCAGCGAAATGAGGCCACAAATAATATCTGGCCAGATATTTTATGAAGAATGGTATTTAGAGGATGAGGGATGGTAGGGAATAAGTTTTTAAAAAGAACGCGATGGCGTCCCAAAACCAACCCGGAGGGGTAGAAAAGAAAGGCACCCCGCCAAACCGCGAAGCAGCCCCTGCCAACATTGAAGTTCTACTTGAACAAATAAGCCGCAATACCACCTTTCTGGTCTTTAGGCCTCCTGCGGGGGATAATCCAGAGATTCAAAGGGCCTTAGCTAACATAATAATGGCCAGACTTAGTCCCTATCATGAAATTACAGTCTATAGGAACACAGAATCCGCTGGGGCTCATGCTGCCTACCGATTTGGGCGATCGTTTTCAAAAGGTAGGGAAGCAGTTACCCCGCGTATCTGGACTGCAGCTGCACTAAAAGATGTGGTAACCCAAATAGCGAAAGGAGGACTCCACCTCGACTCGAGGGAAGACCCCACCCACCGATCTCTTTATATCTGGGAAGGTATGCTACCCTTTAACCCAGACGTAATCGGAGCTCTCTACCCCGAAATAGCGAATGTTCTTGACGCAATTGGGAAAGGAGTCCCACTTGAGAAGGTTCTAGCCGAAATACAAACTGGTAAACATCCCTCATACGCTCTTAACCTACTAGAAATGTTCTTCGACGCGCCGATCGAGGAATACGCATCTTCCCAACTGCAAAGCGCGAAGGCAGGGCGAACTTACCCCACGGTTCCGTTCTGGATTCTTCATTGTCCAAGATGTGGAGCAGATTTTCCGCAATATGTAGCCAAGCACATCAAAGGAGACTACCTGCCACCTCTTAACCCAGACACACTTAGGGGAACTTATGCTACGATGATACATGTAATAAAACAAAACGCTGCGAGAAGGTTCTCTAGGCTTTACCCTGAAGGCGCACAAGTCAGAACCGGATGGAACATGTTGCCAGAATATACCAGAGGGAACGCCAAGCGTGGTGTGGAAGAATTTTCAATAGATGCGGCTGTACACTGTCCTAATAACAGGAAAGAGTTTGTGGAACAGATGAGGAGGGTGATGGAGAGGATGCTATTCTCTTCCTGGTGAGAGCAGAATATATTAATCCTACCACTTTCCTCATGGTATAATACCCTGTACTAAACTAATATAGGTTACACAGGTGCCTTCGCCCTACCGCGACACTCCCCAAATCGCTAACGGTTCATCACACCCTGAAATAACAGAAATAATCCCAGAAATCCCTTCCCCACCAGAACAAGATTTGCCCCTAACCCCCGAACAAAAAGCCCTACTTAAAGCAATAGAGTGGGATA
>WFZK01000005.1 GCA_015489595.1 Candidatus Dojkabacteria bacterium
AGTTTGTCAAAAGAGTGGAACCTAGAAGCTATATCAAAATTCTTTTCGGTAATCCTAGTTGTCTTTGAGGGATTAGCCAACCATCGCATTGTAATTTCAGCTGCATCTCTAAGTTTTCTCCCAGGCACAAACTTAAAGCCATCCCTGACTCTATACTTACTTCCCAGGGAAATATATCGATAACCCTCCGCTTTTATATCCCGCCTAAAAACTGGGTACTCAAAAACCACCAGAGGCTTCTTAAAATAAACAGCTTCTAGAAACTGATTTCCGAAGCCTTCCCACACTGATGTATAAGCCACGATATCTGCCGCTGCATACGCATCCCAGAAACTAAATAGAGGTTTTGTTTTCCGATTCCCAGTGAAATATTTAGATGCAAATATTGTCGTTACTCGCAGTTTTTTGTTTAGACTTTTCAGTCGCCTAAAGTATGCCTTTGCATCCACCTCAACAAAATTAGGGAGCAACACCACAACCTCTTTTTTACTGATCTTCTCAAGCACAGAGGCGTATCTGATGGTGTTCTCGATAGCTTTGCGGGGAACTATCCGGCACGCATTAAGCACCACCAGGGTATCCTCTTTTATATGGAATTTATGCCTGATTCTTTTTCTCGCCCTGAGGGGATCTTTAAGTAAGCTCGCACTATAATCAAAATAATCTCCGATACGATCGGCCTCTATACTTCGACGCTTGTATAACTCTTCTCGTGCTAAAGAATTAATTACCTGATGCTTGATAGTACAGTAGTTAGGTGGTAATCGAGCGAGCAATTCTTTTACCAGATATGCTCTCGTGTTCCTAAAATATCCTCGTTCCCACCAGAAATCGTGATGCAAAGCCAGCGTGGGCGTTCTATACTTCTGCAGAGTATCTAAAAGCGCGACTGTTGCAGGAAGATTGTACGCATGAGAGAAAAGATTGTGCACAAAAACCAGGTCAGGCTTTATTTTACCAAAGGACCTGTCTAGGCTTTTGTAGACGGCCGTATACAACATTTGTACATCTGATAAAAAATCGGTATAGTCCTGGCCTTGCTTATAGAACACCTCAGTAAGAAGACGCAAGGCACGAGGGTGTTTTATAGACAAGGCAGGAATTGTAATGATCTTTCTTTTATCTTGTGGACCTGAATGTTTACCAGTTATGTAATAAACGGTGTGTCCAAGCTCTTTTAAAACCTCAGCACGTTTGTCAATCTCTAAGCTAACTCCATCGAGACCACCTGTCCTGTAATGAACAAATGCGATCTTCATACGTCAAGAACCGCCAATTTTGCAAACTGCTGAATAAATCTTCGTCTTGGCGGAACTTCAGTACCCATCAACATATCAAAAATCTTATTGGCTTCTTCGGCGTCTTTGATAGTAACCTGTTTTAAAACCCTGGTTTCAGGATTCATAGTCGTCTCCCACAACTGTTCAGGATTCATCTCTCCTAAACCTTTAAACCTTTGAACATTTTTGATTTTCTTACCCGCAGCTTTCATCTTCTTAATAAACTCATCTTTTTCCTTTTCGCTTAAGAACCAGTATTTCTGTTTACCTATCTCAACCTTAAAAAGCGGAGGCTGAGCAATAAAAACTTTACCCGCCTCGATTAACGGTCTCATGAACCTATAAAAGAAGGTAAGTACTAGTGTTACGATGTGCATTCCGTCGACATCCGCATCTGTCATTATGATAATCTTTCCGTAGCGGAGCTTATCTAAATTTATATTCTCTCCAATTCCGCATCCTAGAGCTTTTACCAAATCTGCTAACTTATCATTTGCCATTACTCTATCCAAGCGATTTTTCTCGCTATTTATAGGCTTACCGCTTAGAGGTAAGACTGCCTGAAATTCCCGATCTCTAGCTTGTTTTGCTGAGCCCCCTGCACTGTCTCCCTCTACTACAAAAAGTTCTGATTTTTCCTTGTCTTTTGTAGAACAATCAGCAAGTTTGCCTGGTAAAGAAGTAATTGAGAGGCCACTTTTTCGTAGCACTGCGTTTCTTGCTGCCTTGGCAGCCTTTCGAGCCTTTTGGGCCAGGATAGCCTTTTGAATAATCGTTTTGGCATCTCTGGGATGCTCCTGAAGATACTCGTACAAAGCATCAGAGACTACCTTCTGCACTGCAGACTTCACCTCAGGATTGTTCAGCTTCATCTTGGTCTGTCCTTCATACTGGGGATTCGCTAGCTTCACAGAGATTATTCCAACCAGCCCTTCTCTTATATCCTCACCGGAAAGTTTCTGTTTTTCAGTAATAAGCTTGTTTGCTAAAGCGTATTTATTTATCGCTTGAGTTAGTGCGGCCCTAAAACCCGCCACGTGCGTCCCTCCCTCTGAATTATAAATATTGTTAGCGAAGCCTTTTACTATCTCATCCTGACTATCTGTATAAATTAAAGCAGCTTCCACCAAGATATTGTCATACTCTTTCTTAACATAAAATGGCTCCCGAGTAAGGATTTTACCTACGGCTAAATCTTTTACAAAAGAGATCAGTCCATTGTGGAAATAAAAAGATTCGACAGAAGGTTGCTTTTGCTTCTTGTTTACAAATATAAAAAGAGTATTCGAGGTAAGATAAGCCTGATTGAGTATTCGTCTTCGAATAATCTTAGGGTCAAATTCTGTAGTAGTAAAAATTGTAGGATCAGGCTTAAAATATTGAATAGTACCTGTGTCAGAGGGATCTGTTTTTCCTATAACTTTAAGTTCTGTAGTGGGTTTACCTGCAGAATACTCCTGTTGATATATTCTACCGCCGCGTTTGACAGTAGTTATCATCTTTACAGAAAGAGCATTTGTGCATGAAACCCCTACGCCGTGCAAGCCGCCTGAAACCTTATATGCTTTGGAATCAAATTTTCCACCAGCATGCAGCACAGTCATTACCGTCTCAAGTGCACTCTTTCCTGTCTCTGGATGAACATCGACAGGGATTCCCCTACCATTATCAGCAACAGTTATGGCGTCATCCTCGTGTAAGATTACAACGATTACATTCGCATAACCTACTAGAGCTTCATCAACTGCGTTATCTAAAACCTCATAGAAAATCTGATGTAACCCTGCCTTATCATTCGAACCCACATACATTGCAGGGCGTTTTCTTACTGCCTCAAGACCTTTAAGTACTGTAATTTTGGATGCATCGTATGCCATGAGTGATTATAACATTAAGTTTACTCTATAATAGTTCCCCTAAATCTCTCACCTTTAAGCAAATCTCGCAAATTAGATAAATCTGTTCCATCTACTATAATAAACCTAATCTTATCCTTCCTCGCGTATCTTGCTGTAACAGGATCCACAGGAAAATTTCCTCTCGGCGGAAACCTCTTGGCTTTTATTAAATCAAGGTACTCTTGCCAAGATAGATGCCTAAAAGGAGTAGCCCTAGGATTTTTAGAAGGATCGTCGCTGTACACATAATCTACGTTTTTTAAGGATATGATCGTGTCCACATTAGAATACTTAGCTAAAAGATAAGCATCAAAATCAGAGCTTGTGTCGGGCCTAGCAGCTCCTGTGACCACATACGCATACTCACTCAATACCTTTTTTACAAACTCCCCATCTAGAAGAGCTTTGTATCTTAATATCTCTGGGTATATTCTGCTTGGTTCACCTACTACCCTCTTTAGCGTTACTTTAAAAAGCTCAGCATTAACATTAAGAGCAGCTATACCGATCCAATGCTGGTCTTTCTCCTCTATAGGAAGAGCCTCAAGAGACGTCTCAAGAAGCCATTTATTCAGATAGCCTCCACCTACTACTACTGATGCTTTATTCAAATTCTCGACAATAACCTCAGCCAGCTTCCTAGCCAAAGTAAAGTTAAAGAAACCTTCTGAACAATCCCTTTTAACCGAAAGAACTGAACCGCCAATTTTAAGGATTGAGTTCTTCATCATAAGGTATTACTAAAATTAGTTCCCCTTTTGGATCTTGTATTAAAACATCATAAAGTTGCTCAGGTGTTAGGTTTTTTATCTCCTCGTGAATCTTTGTAAGCTCTCTGATAAGCCAGACCTTATGAACAAATAATGCCTCTTTTAAACACTTAGCTATTTTACGCAGATTTCGCTTGCCTAGAAAATACACTATATTCAGCTTATGACGAAGCATAGGCTGCTGTAAGTCTTTTAGTTGTGTTTTGAGCTTTAAACAGCGTACTGGAGCAAAGCCCAGGAAGATAAATTTAGGACTAGACAAAGGTAGCACACTTAATGCGGTTGTAACCGAACTCGGCCCAGGAATCGGTACAACGTCCACTCCGCTCTCTAACGCCAGTTTCACCAGTTTTAAACCAGGATCAGCGATCCCGGGAGTCCCAGCTTCTGAGACTAAGGCGATTTTACTCCCTTTTCTAAATAGCGATTCAATTATGGGAACTAGATTCTCATGGGTATCCTCCCTGTAGGTTATAAGCCTTGCAGGTTTTATTTTATAGCGATTTAATAACTTCAAAATGGTTGTCTTCCTTTCGGTAAGAATCACATCTGCCCTTGCAAGAATTTTAAGCGCACGTATGGTGATGTCTTCAAGATTCCCTATAGGAGTAGCTACTATGTAAAGCTTAGCCTTCATTTCCTAAAACTTTAAATTTCAACAAAAGATAGTCAAGCAGCTGCTTCTTGCTAATGTGGGCTTTCCTGTATTTTGTGACTTCAGTAAGGACTTTAAGGACTGCCTTATACGAAGACAAAGGCAATCGACTCTTAAATAGATTCATCATACCTAATAAATCGTCAACATCTTTAATCCCGTCGGGTCTCTTACAAAAAGCTACGTCAAATATCTGATCCAATATCTTAGATGGCAAATTCTTCATTTCTTGTTGGTAGTGCAAATGGATAATACGGCTCCTGGACTTTATGGTGTCTAACACAGCGTGCTCGGAGGTCGCCCCCAAAAATACCACCATGTATTCTTTAAGGGACTCTAAAAACTTAAGAAGCAGGTTTTGAGCTTGTTCTTCAACATTTTTAAAATCCACAATCACACCCAACTTATACCTTTCAAATCCAGGTTTGTGATAAAAAAATCTAAGAAACTCCCTGATTTCGTCTATCCCTATCGTGTCATTTTCATTATAAATAACAAACAGCTCGGGAGAGAATAATTCCATTAGGCTATTAGCACTGACATCTTTGATATATTTTTTAAGCTCAGCGAGTATATATCTTTCAATTGGGGAGATAGAATTTGAAAACACCAAGAATGGCTGCATCGCTATATTTTAGCAGGACGCAGATTTGAGTCAAAAGCGTGTGTGGGGCAAAATTGTGGAAATCGACTTTGCCCCCCACACGAAAACAGATCTCCTGCCCCACAGTATGAAAAATCACCTACCAACAGAAAGATTTAAACCTGCCAGGGGAATGACAATTGTAGGGGCTCACGCAAAAATCGACTTTCCTGATTTTTGCGTGAGCCCCTACAAAACTTCTCTTTTATGAAAACTTAGTATATACTATTTAAATGGCGGATCAAAATTATGACAATCTACTAAATGTCCCTATCGCGTCAATAGAAAAAACTCAATCCCAAGGGACGCAACAACCACAATCACAAACTGTACAAGCTGAACCCCAGAGTCAAAACATTGACAGTCCTGATTTAGTTTCGAGAAAGAACTTTCTTTCATTCCTAGTTAAAAAGGGAGTTATCACGAAAAGTCAAGCAGAACAGATTAAACTAGAAAGCTTAAAAACTGGTAAAACTCCAGAAGAAATCATCCAAGAGAAGAAAATTCTAGACGTCAAAGACCTGTATAGATATAAGGCTGAATTCTTCAAAGTCGGGTTCATAGAAAGTGTATTTGACCTGTCAATCCCAAACGACATCTTGATCATAATCAAAAAACACATAGACACTGTAAAAGAAACCTTATCTTTCCCATTTGAATACGATGAAGAGACTAAAACCTTAAAGATACTCTTAGCGGACTTTTTAAATTACAACACCATTCAATTCTGGAGGCTAACATTTAACGCTCTAAATGTTGATATCTACACTGCCGTTCCTGCTGAAATTGAGGCCTATATCAACAATAACTTCGGAAACGTATTAGACACCGACTTGCTTCAAGAGGTAAGAGGAGTGGAAGCAGAAGTAAAACAGACAACCCCACTTCCCAAAGATGTAGAGCTTCAGGAAGAAAAAACTATGGAAACCACAAGCAAAACAGCCAAGCTTGTAGAGCAGATAATCTCAGATGCCGCCTTAAATCGCGCTTCGGATATACATATAGAACCTACAGCAAAAGACATAAGGGTACGATTTAGAATCGACGGCGTGCTAGTAGAACGATTCAGAGGCTTAAGTAGAAACATACTTCCTGCATTAGTAGCAAGAATAAAAATCATGTCCCATCTGCGAATAGACGAAACCCGACTCCCTCAGGATGGCCGTATTTACAAGGTTATAAATGGGAAAAAATTTGACATCCGAGTCTCGACGCTGCCTACAATCTTTGGCGAAAAAGTCGTTATGAGGCTTCTAGAAAGGACCGGACATATACCTACAATTGAAGAAACCGGATTAAGAGGTATGGGCTACGACCGATATATGGAAGCTCTTAGCTTAACATCAGGGATCATCCTTATTACTGGTCCTACAGGAAGCGGTAAAACAACGACTCTGGCTGCTTCTCTATCACGACTTAACACCCCTAAGGTTAATATTGTTAGTGTAGAAGACCCCGTAGAGATTAGAATAGATGGTGTTACGCAAGTACAGGTTAACCCTCAAATTGGCCTGACTTTTGCCACAGTTTTGCGTTCTATTTTACGTCAAGACCCTGACATAATCATGGTAGGTGAGATAAGAGATGTAGAGACAGCTCATCTTGCAATAAGAGCCGCTCTTACAGGCCACCTTGTATTATCCACATTACACACAAACGATGCCCCTACTGCTCTGCCGCGTCTTATTGACATGGGAATAGAACCATATCTTGTGGCCTCTACGGTAAAACTTGTAGTAGCTCAAAGATTAGTAAGAGTCATCTGTCCTTACACACGCTATAAATATGAACCTGAAAAGCCAGTATTGGAGACTGTGCTTAAGACGCTTTCAACTATTCCCAACTTTGATCCTTTTAAATATATAGAAGAGAAAGCAAAAAACAAAGTTGAAGCTCCCTTGGAGTCTAGAGAATATGCCTTAAACCCTCCAGTAGACCCACCTTTTACATATCCGGATGGCAGCAAAGGGCTATATTTCTACAAAGGTAAACCACACGCCAAATGCAGTAAATCTGAATATAAAGGAAGAGTTGGCATCTTTGAGGTTTTAAAGGTTACCGAGAGTATTCAAGACATGGTACTTGCAGAAAAAACGGCAAGCGAAATAAAAGAGCAAGCCCAGAAAGAAGGAATGATCACATTAGTACAAGACGGATTTCTACGGGTACTTGAAGGGGTAACTACAGTAGAGGAAGTTCTTAGAGTTGCTAAAGCTTAAATAATGTGGTTTAAATAGATATGACAATGTCACAAAATGGACAAAATCGGCCTCAGGCGCAAATCCCACAGACTCAATCCCAGCCCCAAAGTAGTCCTCCAGTGCCAGGAATTACCCAGACAACTCTACCTTCCACGAACCCTTCCTCTACCCAACAGCTTCAGAATCCCCCCATAAACATGGATATATTGCTCGAACTCGTGATAAAGAAAAATGCCTCAGATTTACACATTGCAGCTGGCTACCCTCCTCTCTTAAGAATAGATGGTAAGCTAATTCCAGTAGGGACAAAGCCGCTCTTACCTGACGAGACAGAACAGCTTGTTTATTCGATCCTCTCTGATGAAAAAAGAGATGTACTGGAGGTTAACAAAGAGGTAGATTTCGCATACGCATATAAGAATTACGGCAGATTTAGAGTCAACGCATATCATGTAAAAGGCACAGTAGCAGCAGCACTACGTCTGATTCCTAATAGAATAAGAGGTATTGAAGAGCTACATCTACCCTCAATTTACCATTCCTTCTCTGATTTTGAACAAGGATTTGTGCTTGTAACAGGCCCTACCGGACATGGTAAGTCGACAACTCTTGCGGCTATCATCCAAGAGATTAACGTTAAATACCCCAAACACATTCTGACCATAGAAGACCCAATAGAATATGTGTTCCCTCCTGCAAAAGCACTAGTTACTCAACGTGAAATGGGAGAGGACACTAATAGCTGGAAAATAGCACTTCGCTCAGCCTTACGTGAAGACCCCGATGTAGTACTAATAGGTGAGATGCGAGATTACGAAACCATTGATGCAGCCATAAACATCGCCGAAACTGGACACTTAGTATTTGCTACTTTACATACAAACAGCGCTGCTCAAACAATTGATAGGATCATAGCCGTTTTCCCAGCGGAGCAACAAAACAAGGTTAGAGCTCAGCTGGCGGAAGTATTAAAGGTAGTAATATCTCAACGCCTTATTCCAGTAAAAGGGGGAGGGAGATACCCAGTGGCGGAGGTCATGATTGTCAATTCCGCGGTAAGGAATCTTATCCGCGAAGGTAAGATATATCAGATCGATAATGTTATTAGAACCAGCTTAGAAGAAGGCATGATACCGCTTGAGAGATCACTAGTTCAACTTGTAAGAAAAGGGTTAATAACCCTTGAAGAAGCCAAACGATATGCTCTTAACCCCGGAGAAGTGGAAAGATTATATAACATGGCACTGTAAAAATGGCTCAACTTAAAACATTCAGCTACATAGCGATTGACCCCACAGGCAAAAAGATAAAAGGACAGATGGATGCCCCTTCCAAGGATAAGGTCATAGAGCACATTTATGATCTCGGACTTACCCCACTTTCGGTTGATGAGATTATCCCTTGGTTCTCATGGCAAAAACTAAAAGAATATGAGATTGGAGGGATTCCACTCTCAGAAAAAGTATTTCTCATGAAACAATTCTCGGTGATGATCAACGCTGGACTTCCTCTCACTAGTATCTTAGATATCCTTGCAAAGCAAGCAAATAGTCGAAAGCTTAGAAAGGTACTTACTGAAGCCAGGGAAAAGGTGGCAGGGGGAATGCCCCTATCGAAGGCTTTTGAAGAATACCCGGATGTATTCGATCCCATAACTATAGCCCTTATCAGAGCAGGTGAAGAAAGCGGGCACCTAGATTTAATATTCAGAAGATTAAGTGCTGAATATACCCAAAAACACAAGCTTGTCTCCAGGATTCGTTCTGCGATGATATATCCCATCATAATTATAATTGTAATAGTAATAGTACTTATCCTTATAATGACGTTTGTAGTTCCTGAGATGAAGAAAGTGTTCATTAGTTTCGGAGTTACCTTGCCTCTTATTACACGAATTCTGATCGCGTTAAGCGATTCTCTGATTAAATATGGTCTCTTTTATTTGATAGGTTTTTTCTTACTTATTTTTGCCATCAGGGCAGCAATAAAAAATCCATCTGGTAAAAAAATCTGGGATAGGATTATCCTTAAACTCCCTGTAGCGGGGCCTCTTGTAAGCAAGCTTCAAATCGTGACATTCGCTCGTATCTTGGCACTCCTTGTAGCTAGTGGAGTCCCAATACTACGAGCTTTAGAACTTACAAAAGAATCACTGTCCAACTATTGGTTCCAAGCAGAGGTTGAAGATCTTATAAACGTAGTTAAAAAGGGAGGTAATATGGCTTCCAGGTTGTTACAAAGTGAATTCTTCCCGCCTGTAGTAGGTTACATGGTAAATGTAGGACAAAAGACTGGTAAGCTAGAAGAAGTTTTAAAGAAACTTGTGGCCTACTATGATGTTGAAATCAAAGAAGCCACCAGAAGTCTTTCTGCTGCTCTTCAGCCCATCTTAATCTTCTTCTTGGGTGCTATTGTTGCTTTTATAGTAGTGGCTATATATCTGCCTCTTATCTCTCTTGCACAAAATATAGGTTAGTGTTATAGTGTTTATAGGTAAATAAATTGTTATTTTAATAAGCCATGAAAAAGCTCAAAGCTTTTACGCTTGTAGAGCTTTTGATCGTGATGGCGATCATCAGCTTTTTAGTAGTCGGAGCTTGGTCCGCCCTACAGTATGGACTGGCCAAGAGCCGAGATACTCAGAGAGAAAAGACGGTTCGCGGTATTCAAGCCGCGGTAGAAGGTTATTATAGTGACCATGGTCAATACCCTGCTTGTCCCTCCGGGACAGACAAAGGAGCAAGTTACCACACAACCAACTTTACAGAGGCTTGTGATCTAGAGGACATAGCGACAGGCACTAACCCACCACTGCAGGGTTACCTAGACTCCGCCTTTCAATCTCCTCTGCCTGGAGGCGCTTCTACGGAAAACGCAATGGCCTATTACAGAGATCCTGTGCATCATAAGTATGCTATTTGTACACTCACTGAACTTAAGCATACTACAGGTGACAAGCCAAACTACTACAGCGCGCCTTCAGGAGTCACCTACGGCAATGGTTGCTTCTGCTTAGGTCCAGGAGCTGATGAGGTTCAGTGTAAGGGCTTAACCAACGCCAATGGTTCCTAAGTTACTTAGCTTAGGGTTGTTACTAGTCCTGGCTTACCAGGACTATAAAAGGCGGCAGGTGGCGCTGCCACCTGCCGCCTTATTTTTTCTACTGTCTTTAGGAATATTCTTAAATAGAGTCTTCGGCTCAAACAGAGAAGTTATCTCTCCAGTTCTCCAACTTGTTATAGGAGTTATCTTCTTAACACTGCTCTATATAATTGCAAAAGTTATAGCTAAACAGAAAGAAAGGAAAACTGTACTGGGTGAAGGTGATTATTTGGTGCTCATCAGCCTTTTTCTTCAAGAAACTGCAGACTTTGCTCTACTTACCATACTTCTTAGCGCACTTATTGGAATTGTCTTTTTTATATTTCACCGTAGGAAAACAAAAAACGGAGATCTGACAATCCCTTACATCACTATGCTTGCTATTAGTTTACTACTAATACGCTTGTATACTTTTTTACCTCACTAACACTAGGAACCCCTGGGGATCTCTCCCTGGTTGATTCAAGGGTAAAAACTATAGATACAGGAAAATAGTCTAAAAGGGTAACTTTATCATGGAATGGCTCTGGTGCACAATCAACCTCGATACCTTTTACATTCACTGTAGGGTAGGTCAGTACAATTCGATGGTACGTCGTCCCCTCATCATGGGACTCCTCAAAAACCAAACGATTATAAGTCTTATCCAAATAAGGATGATCAACAGAAGTCTCTCGGACTAATCTATATTTAGTCGAGCCCCCAACCGCATCCCAGCTTAAAACGACCTCCCTGTTGCCGCTAGTATGGGTTGTACAATCAAAGGTGGTAGGCTTACCATTTTCCAACCTCACAGCAATATATCGTGTAAAAAAGGCTGCCTGATCTCTGACAGCTATCCTATCATCTATATACATATTTGCCCTATAGATATAATTTAAAGCTTGAAACATGCTAAGAAAAGCTATTGAGATTAGAGCCAGACTAATGACTACTTCAATGAGTGTCATTGCTTTTAGCTTAAAATTGTTACGTTCCTGCATAATTCACTAATGATCTCTTTATTTCGATAGGTGGTAACTGCTTTGGATCACAGGTCTCTCCACCTGTAGTGGCCTTACATCCTACTGTCACTACAATATTGTAAATAGAGTTTGTGCCAATACTTGTATCAAGCTCAGAAGTAATTCGATAACCGAAGCGACTATCAGCCCCTGGGAGAATATCTGAGACATTCCCACATTCTTCTGATAATAGCTTGGTGCTAGATGAAAGAGTACAGGCAGGTTGGGCTATAATTGTAATATCGCCAGTCCCTGTATCTAGTTGGAGTAAATAGGTACCAGTTCCCCAAGCGTTATCTTTATGCACCTCACTATCATATTTTTCCAAGAGGGTTATAGCGTAGTTTTCCATTAAATCCTTAGACTCCAGTATCTTAGCCCTATATACAGCCCGATATGCTATTACAAGAAAAGCTGTAAAAACTATAGATATTATTACCATAGAAATCAGTACTTCTACATATCCTAACGCCTTTAAACCCTGATTCTCTACAAACCGCCTCATATATGTCATGTCACAAATTAAAGATCTCCTCTGGTGCCATATATATATCAGCATCATTAGTTACCTTTAGCACAGAAGCCGAGGGATTAAACTTTATATATACTGCAGGGTACCCTGCAGTTAAATCGTGCCAGTTGCCGCTCTGTTTACAATACCAGTGAGGAATCCCCGTCAAAGATTCAAAAATAATATAAAACTCATCGCAGGTAAAAGAAGATTTAGCCGCTGTATTGTCGATACTAGTACTTCTATAAAGCTGTAATTCGACATGAGGATCTAAAACCAATTTGTCTCTCAGAGTGTATACCCCCCCGCTTTCAAACTCCATAATTGCCGAATCTGTAGGTAAAGAAGTTGGATAAGGCCTATACAGCTCAAAAATAGAGGTTGTGCCCGTATCTACATATCTTATTCTAGAAATAATCCAATTGCCTTCTGGGCCAACGCTAAAACGCAGACCAGTGCCAAAGACCCATTTCGTAGACGGGGACCTTCGAATCAGCATAGACTGATGCTTTGTAGTTCTAAGAAGATTCAGGGAAGCGCGAGCCGCATTATTGGCCAGATGTGCATACGAAGCATTCCTTACCATCTGCAAAAAAGCCCCGAAAGTAAAGGCTAAAATAGCCATTACCACAAGCATCTCTACAAGAGTGAATGCCCTGGCAGATTTCCTCATTATTCTAGTATAGCAAAATTAAGTGTCATCTCCTAGCTGTGGTAGGGGCTGGGGCAAAAATCAGAAAAAAGTCGATTTTTGCCCCAGCCCCCTAAACTCATCGTTCATCTGGCTGTTCTAAATTTTCCGTTGCTGACGGACGATTTCTCGCTACTCAGCGTAAGGTAACCTACTTTAGGGCGTGGGGCAAAATGTGGTGATGACACATTTTGCCCCACGCCCGGTATGAAGTGGGCAAAATCGACATTTCCGATCTCTGCCCCATGCCCCTTATATTTCGCCGCTGTATAGTGGAGTTCCTCTTCAACCACGTTTAAGAGTTCTGAGTTATCAACCTATAAAGCTCGACAATGGGATTGTCTTTTTTTCTTAAAGCTACCTTTGAAACCATATCGTACAATCTAGTAGGTTTGTAACTTATTGGAGTCTGCTTACTGGAAGCAAAATAGGCAGTTAAAAGATACAGGTCATAAATATCAGGGTCTTTTAGCGAAATCGTCTGAAGAGTCTTACTCTTAACAGGTTCCCTTGTTTCAAAAAACAACGTTGCTTTAGAAAAATCCTTAAGCACCTTCTTAGCCACCTCAAGTGAGGTAGTATGAATCACTACATCCCCCCTATCCTTAGTTCTAAGCAGAGAAACAAGATCCTCGATCCTATAATAGCTAGGCCGACATCTAAATCTCCACGAATAATACTTATGAGTAGCGTAATATACAAAAGTAGACTTACCACTTAGTGACTTCCCCGTCACCTGGATATACCTGGCCCCTCTGTTGCGCGCTTCAAACAATCGTTTAAGGGCATAAAGCACAGGTTTAGTAAGTACGAACTCCGGACTATGCAATCTAACTGACGTATAAGCTGCCAGGAATACCCGAAAAGAATGAGGGGCTTCTAGGCACGCAGTAGCTATATGTTCAGGGTAGACGGCATCTGAATTTGTAAAGACAGCATACTCAAAAGCGTCCAGGAACACCTCTTCATTTAGATTCTTACATCTATACTTCTTAAGGTAGGCAAACTTATCCTTTAATTCATGTAACTTTTGAGAATCCCGCAAAACCTCAAGTGTATATGGATGATAGAAGTCAAAAACATTAAAAGAAGGTAGTTTGTCCAAAAACTCCTCCGGACTATTAAGCAGCTTCTTTAATTCGATGCTACTGAAAGGAAACACCAAGGGGACCTTCTGCTTGGGCGATAAGCTTACAAAACCGCAGAACAGATAAACAATGAGGTTAAGAAGCAGTACTCCCAAAACATAAAATGGCTCAAGTCCTTTGTATGCTAAGCAGATGAGGCTAAAAATTCCCCACAAGGCTAAAAACCAGGTACACTCAGGGATCTTGGGTCTCCTACCCACTTTTACCCAGAATCTCCTAGTTACCAATATATCTCTGTAACGTAATGCTAAAGCAGACATAAACTCAAAACGGTTAAAGGTAAGAGCAAGTACCATGAAAGCTCAAGAGTAACCCTGAACACAGCCGGTATACATAGCCTGCTTATGTACCCTGGAACCACAAAATAATACCAGTTAAGAAACCTCACGAACATATCGCTTATCTAACAAATAATACAAACGATTAATCCCAAAAGTTTTGGTATGAAAAACAAGCAAATTTTTCGGAATGGGCACCTTTATTTTCTTATGCATCTTAAGGATAATCACCGATTTGGGATTAAGAATAGCATACGCTCTATCCAAAAGTTCAAGGAGGTAACTTTCCCTAACCTTTGTATCCATCTTTAGAAGCTTATCAAAGGGCGGGTCAATAAAAATTATATCGTAGAGGTCTTTTTTCTTTTTAGCCCTAACCAGGAATTGTAAAGCGTCCATCTTAACCACTCGCGCCTTTTGTTTTAAATTTAGCTTCTCAAGATTTCTCTCTATGGTAAAAACGGCTCTTGATACTCTATCTACAAAAGTAGTCCAAGCCGCGCCGTGTGATAAGGCCTCTATGCCAAAAGCCCCCGATCCTGCAAATAAATCAAGTACCTTAGCATTCTCAATAAAATCAGCAAGGTAGTTGAAAATATGAAGTCTAAGCTTGGTTTGTGTGGGTCTAACCCCCTTTGAAACTGGCACCTTAATCCTGTGCCTTCTTAGCTTTCCTGAGGAGATCTTAAGCATAATACATTATACGATGATACAATATTTAAATGCCACATACACGTAAAGGGAAAATAATCGTTGCAGGTGCAGGGTCAGGTGGACATGTTCTAACAGCAATTGCTACCATTGAGGCCATAAAGCAAAAATACCCACAACTTTATAAACGTATTGTGTACGTTGGGACTAATCGGCTCACAGAATATGACTTAGACCAACCTAGCCTAGAGGAGAAGCTCTGCCGCAGACTAAATATTCCTTTTATTAAAATTCAAGCTGGAAAACTACAGCGCCGTCCTAGCATGAAATCCCTGAAAATGGCATTAAAAATCCCCATAAGCTTTGTAGATGCATATTTTAAGTTGCGAAAACTTAGCCCTGTTGTTGCCATCTCTTTCGGCGGCTATGTGGGACTACCTGTCACATTCGTTTCCCACCTTTTAGGGGCTTATACCTTCATCCATGAACAGACGGTGAACTTTGGACTCTCTAATCGCCTCAGCGCTTATTTTGCAGACAAAATACTCTTATCTTTTAAAGACTCCTTCAAATATATGCCGGCATCTCTAAAAGAGAAATCGGAAGTTGTGGGCTACCCAGTGCGAGAAGCTTTATTTAGGTATACGAATCTACAGAAACTGCTCGAAGAAGTCCACCTACCATCTTATCTTGCGGAAAATCTTAAAAAATTAAGCAACAGCAAATCTCATACACTCTTAGTCCTAGGGGGAGGGCTAGGCTCCCATCTTTTAAACACCACTATCGAAAAGCTTGCCCCAAAACTCCTTAAGCAATTCAATGTAGTTTTACAAACAGGAGATAACAAGACTACCAAGGACTTTCAACGAATTAGTATTCTGGCGAATAAATTAAACAAACGCTATAAGAATCTCTTCATCGTCTCTGAATTTTTTAATGAGGAACTCGGATTCCTGTACTCAAAGGCAGATCTAATACTAGCGAGAAGTGGGGCCGGCCTAGTGTACCAAATTGCACTGTTTAAAAAGCCCGCTATCTTAGTCCCCATCCCTTGGGTTTCAAACAATGAACAGTACAACAACGCCAGAAAGTTAGAACAGCTGGGTCTGGCTAAAATTCTAGAGCAAAAAAGACTAACGCCGGTGAACTTACTTCGAACAATCAATCACATATTCGCTCATCCCCCTAAACCCAATATCCCCAAACTTGAACTGGAATTCCCAAGAGGCGCTGCTCTAAAAATTGCCCAAATGGTTCACTCTGCCCACGAAAACACTCTTTAGCAATCTTACCTTGACACTGCTAACCGGGAATGGTAGTATAATGTAATAACTAAGATAAATCGACTCCGCCATGAATGGTCATGATATTACTAGATTTTTCTCAGAACGATTAAAAGAAGTTCTAAGCAGATCCTTTCAAATAGCAGAACAATACGAGGCACCCTACGTTGATACAGAGCATGTTCTCTACGCCCTTTTAGAAGACGAAGTGGTAAACAAGATTCTAGGGGAGCTTAAAATAGATACCAGTGCTTTAAGACAACTCGTTGAGAAAAACTTAGGAGGACAGGATGTATTTACAGGATTTTCATTCCCAGGTGAAACGGATGTCTCCCCCCGAGTAAAGCAGGCTTTGTACTATGCATATCAAATCTCTCGCCAAATGGGGCACAATTACGTAGGGACAGAGCATCTCCTCTTGGGCCTTCTTTACGAAGGAGAAGGCGTGGCAGCTCAGATACTAAGGTATCAAAATCTAAATGTACAGAAACTACAGAAAGCAATCCTTAAGGTGCTAGGGGAAGGTGGGAAAACTAAATCAGAAACAAAAAGCACCACTCCTACTTTAGATAAGTATTCAAGGGATTTAACTCAACTTGCTCGACAAGGCAAGCTAGACCCAGTAATAGGTAGAAACGACGAGATCACCCGTTTGATTCAAATCCTAGTAAGAAGACGTAAAAACAACCCCGTCCTCATAGGTGAACCAGGGGTAGGAAAAACTGCCATTGTGGAAGGCTTAGCCCAAAGAATAGTCGCAGGACAAGTTCCTGACGAACTAAAGGATAAAAGCATAAAAGAACTCGATTTAGGTGCATTAACCGCCGGTACAAAATACAGAGGAGAATATGAAGAAAGAGTTAAAAAGATACTAGAGGAGCTAGAAAAAGCTAAAGGACAAGTTATTCTCTTTATCGACGAGCTACACACCATAGTAGGATCAGGAGCCAGCGAAGGACAACTTGATCTAGCCAATATGCTAAAACCCGCACTTGCACGGGGCGAATTCCAAATAATAGGAGCTACAACCCTTAATGAATATAAGAAGTACATAGAAAAAGATGCAGCTTTAGAACGTAGATTCCAACCTATCTTGGTAGAGGAGCCAACTATCAAAGCCACCATAGAAATTCTTAAAGGTCTCCGAGATAAATATGAAGCCTTCCATAAAGTAAAGATCACCGATGAGGCGATTGAAAAAGCCGTGGTGTGGTCCGATAGGTATATTCAAGATAGGTACCTCCCTGATAAAGCTTTGGACGTCTTAGACGAAGCATGCAGTCTGGTTAAGATGGAAGCCCATTTTGAGCCACTTGAACTTAGAGAAATCAAGGACAAGATAGCGTCCCTGGAAAAAGAACGAGAGGCTCTAACTAAAGCTCAAAAATACGAAGAGGCAGCAAAACTTAAGCAGGAGATCGAGAAGCTTAAGGAACAAGCCAAACCACTTGAGCAAGAATGGAAAAACAGAAAAGCAAAAGGTACTCCTGTGGTCGATGCTGAGGTCATTGCTAAAACCATCTCTAAGATGACCGGAGTTCCAATCACGCAACTGAAACAGGAAGAAAGGGAGAAGCTCCTTAAGCTAGAAGAGATCTTACACCGCAGAGTAATAGCCCAAGATGAAGCAATAAGAGCTGTTGCTGAAGCTGTAAGAAGAGGAAGAGTCGGGCTGAAGGATCCGAACAGACCCATCGCCAGCTTTTTATTTCTCGGTCCTACGGGGGTAGGCAAGACAGAACTTGCCAAAGCACTTGCGGAATACGTCTACGGTGATGAGGAAGCTATTATTAGGCTGGATATGAGCGAATACATGGAAAAGCACAGTGTATCCAAGTTAATAGGATCTCCTCCAGGCTACGTCGGGTATGAAGAAGGTGGGCAGCTTACTGAAAAAGTAAGAAGAAACCCATACAGCCTAATCTTACTAGACGAAATCGAGAAGGCTCATCCCGATGTGTTTAACATTCTTTTACAGATTTTAGATGAAGGCCGTCTTACAGATGCAAAAGGACGCACAGTAGACTTTAAAAACACGATCATTATCGCTACAAGTAACTTTGCGGCTCAGGACATACTCGAATTTATCGAAAAGCATCCAGACTACACCAAAGAGGAATGGGAGGACCTAAAACAGGACATATTCGATAAGCTAAAGAGACACTTCAGGCCAGAATTCTTAAACAGGATAGATGAGATAATAGTGTTTCATCCTCTAAACAAGAGCCACGTTAGGGCTATTGCTGAGCTAATGCTTGACAGACTACGCAGACTTTTAAGAGCCCAGAATATTGAGGTTGAATTTGATAGCTCTGTGGTGGAATATGTAGCTAAAGAAGGTTTTGATCCTGAATTTGGTGCCCGCCCGATGAAGAGGGTTATTCAGCGCACTGTAGAGAATGAACTTTCTAAACTCATCCTCAAGGGGGATATCAGCGAAGGTGACCATATCAAGGTATATTTCAAAGATGGTAAACTGAAGGTTGAGAAGATAGAAAAGAAGGGAAAGAAGGAGGAAAAAGTCGACTCTGAACCCCCTACAGAGTCCAAGAAGGGTTAACCACACTACTTGAGGGGAGAGGGATGTTCCCCTCCCCTTTTTTCTTTCTCCTTACTTTCTTAATAACATAGAGATCCTCCCCTTTCACAAGTGCAAAAGACTAATAAAATTTATGCTACGATCCCCACCTAGCAACGTAACATCAAAAGGAAACAACTGCCGGGGGCGGGACTCGAACCCGCACGGCCAAAAGGCCATCGGATTTTAAGTCCGACGCGTCTGCCAATTCCGCCACCCCGGCGAATTACTGCTTCTTCAGCTTCATATCAATTATATAGGATTCGACAAGGTCTGTGTAGTTCTTATCCAAAGCCTTAGCTTTATTAAAATATTTTAATGCCTCTGTGGTATCTCCTTTCTGATAGTAACACTCTCCTATCCTAAAATATACAGACGCCTTAGAAAGTTTAGATTGAAGCTTCTCTAAGACATACTTATACACCAAAATCGCTTTATCGTACTCACCGATCTGAAAATAGATCTCTCCGACCGAAAGCAAGACTGAAGGTTTAAGCTTTTCTACCGGATTTTTACGCAACCACTCCTTCAAAAGGCTACCCGCATAGGCCTGATCCTCTTGAGAGGCCACTAACTTAATAAACTCTAACATCTCTGGGCCCCTATACCCATACTTGTCCCACAATTTTTTATACAGATCCAGCTCCTTCTTCAGATTCCCACTCCGGTCGGCTATCTTTATCTGCGCCAGGAGAATCCTAATCTGATCATCTTTAGGGTACTTAGCCAAATTTAAAGCTCTGCATACATTTTCAGCGTTATTCCTACCTAAATGAGCCAAAGCTACACACCTGAAAAAATCATAATCCTTATCTTCCCCATACTTCTGTTTATAAGCATCAAGCAGATTAAGTACTGTTTCGTAGTCACGAAGAATAAGGGCAGACCTTACATACTTTCTATAGTCTATAAACTTAGTAATCACATCATGGGGGTGTTTTATAGCAAAGCTGCCAGCATAAAAAGCAGTAGCTGTGCATCCGGCGCATATAAGAAGGACGAGTATTCGGGTAAGTAGCAGCCGAGATGTAGAGGTAAGATATAATCCACTTAGCCTAGCCGCAAAAGTTGCTTTTCCTAGCAGTGCTAATATTAAAGAGATCGGAAAAAGCACTATATCGATTATCCCTCCCAAGAAGCGTAAAAAAAGGCACCAGAGATTCACACGTTCTGCGGGAGCTAAACCTAAACCAGCGATATATTGCCCGGGAGTAGCCCGCAAAAACAAAGAGATAAACACAAAGTATATCAAGGCAAGCATTAACATAAATGCATAAGTTGCAGCCAGAAATATATCAAAATTCTGCTCCAATTTTGTAAGTAGCTCGAGGATATCCGCAGTTCGCTTCAAGATAAAAACAACTGCTGTAAGTAGAGAGAATCCCCAGAGTCCCGACAAGAATATAACATCCAAGATAAAACCTAATATTTTGCGCATTTTAATATGTGATAGGTTATTTCAAGGTGCCGGCGGGAATCGAACCCGCGAATAGCGGTTTTGCAGACCGCTGCCTTACCACTTGGCTACGGCACCAACTAATGTATTATATTATAATCTTGCAATGATCCAAAAACGTCAAATATATCCTTATTCTAAAGATTCTAAGACTTCAAAAGGCGATTCGATCCCCCCTGGCAAGCATATATTAGATAAGCTATCAACCATAGAACTCTATCACAGGTTCCTTATGTATATCATACTTATTGTCTCTCTTGCGTATCTAGTCTGGATAACCACCACGGTGTTGTGGATAAATTCATTCTGGGCCCTTCCTATCTATAAAGAAAAGACCTTAATCGGTATAAAACAAGACCACAATCTATTAATGCTCCCCTATCGTAAGGCCCTAGATGTAATCTTCTCGAACGAAGAAATCCCCGAAAACCTCCCCCCCTCCAAGAAAGTCCGGTCTGTCGAGTATTCACAACAGCTGTGCATAGAGCCGTCAATAGAAGCCCTGAAAATTAAAAAAGCCTGTAAACCTATCAAGAAGCTTTCTATCTTCGATAAAATAATGTGTGCAAATAAAATTGTGGTAAAATCATGCAAGTTAAAGGAGTTGGCCCGCGAGGGTAAATATATTTATCTAACCGAAGAAGGCTTAAAATCCTATGATAAATAAAGTACTCTTTAATGCAATAATTACATACTTAATCTTCTTTTATCTTAGTGGTACATTACATCCTGCCAAGATGCACCTTAATTCTTTTTATCTTTCTTCTTTATTAATAATGCTAGGGATAACCC
>WFZK01000006.1 GCA_015489595.1 Candidatus Dojkabacteria bacterium
GGGTTTGTGCCAAAACCTCTGTAGATTTCACGCCATAGCTTAATATAAGGGTGGTTTTTTATGTCTTCAAGGTTGTGTTTGGTCAGGAATTCTTTAAGTTTTTTAAGCTTAAAATTCTCTAGTAGGTCGTTTGTGGTTCTATTGTCAACTCCTTGAGCGATTAAGACAGCGATGCGGAGTTCGGGATAATTTAGGACGATATCTTCAGAGATTGTGAATTTCACTTTAAGTCACACTAATATTTAAGTTCTTTTATGAAGCCTTTCTCTTCGGCAGGAGGTATCCCGTATATCTCTTCTTGTTGGTTCGGTGAGATTGGGGTAAAGCCGCGCCTCTTGTAGAATTCAATTGCGATTTGGTTCTTTGGGTGGACAAAGACAACGTATTGGAAGATTTTGGATCTTTTGAGAAAATCTTCACCTGCTTTGAGAACCTGAGTGCCTATGCCTTGGCCTATGTAATCTGGGTCGAGGTAGATTCTCCACAGTCTCCAGAGAGCTTCCTTGAACGGTCCGATAAAGCAGAAGCCTATGATCTTGTTGTCATCTGTTTCTACTACAGTAGACCATCCGCCGTTTCGTTGTACCCACTCAAGGTGCTTTTGGAGGGCATCAGGGGAGTAGTGTTGTTCTACGAAGTCCGTGATGAATTTTTCGTTAAAGATGTGCTTGTAAGTGAACAGCCATGATCTCTTAGCGATATCGTAGATTTGGTGGAAGTCGGAAGGAGTAAGAGGTCGAATGGCGATGTTAGTCATTAGTAATTATACCTGATATTGCCCCCGAGGGATTAGCAAGCTCCTTTCTTTTTACGGTAGTGAGAAGCTATACGACTGCTTTTAAAACACCCTCCCCCCTAACGGCACCTCTTTTTCAGGCACTACGAGAATTGCCCTTCCCTCCTTATCCGGGAATCCTAGTGTGAGCACGTCGGAGTATTCAGGGCCTATCTTTAGCGGAGGAAGATTAACCACTGCTGCAACGAGTTTGCCTTTTAGTTCTTCTTTGGAGTAATGGGTAAATTGCCCAATTGATTGTTTAATTCCTAGCTTAGGATCAAAGTCTATCTTTAGAAGGTAAGAGGGCTTTCTAGCTTCGGGATAATCATAGACTTCAATAATTTTCCCGACTCTGATATCTACTTTTTGAAAATCGGATATGGTTATGGGCATGATGGGAATTGTAAGTTAGATTGTTGTCGCATACAAGAAGTGAGGCCCTGAACTACGTTTAGTTATACGATGTAGGAAGCATTTTCTTAAGGTTCTCACTTTGCCACATAATTCCACAGCGCATAAAATATCTGCTTCTGCGTTTTGGCTATCTCCTGGTTATATATTTCAAGGCCGAAAAGTTCACCTTTGTAAAAGTAATAGAATGCGCAAACATTGTTGTATATGTAAACGTCGTGGTTAAATTCGATTACCGAAGCTGGGATTATTTTCCTTTGATAATACTTTTCATAGCCTTTTACTTTTGTAAATTCTTCTATAGGCTGGAAGTTTTCATTTTGAATCTCGCGGTTGTAGATCTTTCTTCTGACTATTTCTTGTCTGAGCTCTTCTGCGAATCTTCTGCCTACGCTTTCGTTCCAGTTTAAATAGCCGTACCCTACTATTTCGTATTCTGCGCGTAGGGTGTTCCACAAGACTTGTTTGAGGCCGCGAACGCCTTTGTAATACAAGATTTTAGTGGCTTTAATCTTGGTAGGGTGGACTAGTAGGTCTAGGAACTTAAGTACTAAGGGGAGGTCCTTGCGAAGGGATTCGACTTGTTGTTCTTTTTCTTTAAGAAGAAGTCTTAATGCCTCAGGTGAAGCAGCGCGGACCCGTTTCCCTCTGTAGTCTACTACTTCTTCTATTAGCCCTAGTTTCTCTAATCGTGCGCATAATCTGTAAAGAGTTGTTCGGTTAATGCCGGTTATTCTTGAAAGCTCAAGAAGGCTCAAGTCTCCCTTTTCGAAAAGCGTAAGGTAGGTCAGGGCTTCTTTTTTAGAGAGATCGAATTCAGCTAAGAGGGTTATGAGACGTTCTTTGTTCATGGACATTAACAACATTCTAGCAGAAATTAACGTACATATCAAGTTTATTGTTCAGATTAACTCTCTTCTGTGTACGCGAAGGTAGGTGGCTTCTAGCTTTATGTACGCAGCTTCACTGTCGAGCTTGTTCAGGCCCTGATACAACTATTAGACTGATCTCATTAAAATTGTTTAAAATCATGTTGAATTAACTGGACATCATCAAGATGAAAATCGCCATCTTAGCACCTAGGAAAGAATTTAAAAAAGAGCAATTGGCCAAACTTAAAGCTCAAGGAGACATTGTTTTTGTCAAAGAGAGGAAGGAGTATCCTTTAGCTTATCTGAAAAAATTGGTTAGAGGGTCAGATATACTTGCTGTCGACCCCGATATCTTAGGAGGTTTTGAGGCAGCTTGGCCACGGCTGAGGGAGATTATCGATTCTACTCCTAGCATAAAAGGTTTGGCTCTGGCTACTACTTCTACCGAGTATATTGATCTTGAGTATTGTGCCGAGAAGGAGATTCGGGTGGCGAATGTTCCGGGCTATGCTACTGAAGCAGTGGCTGAGCATACTATTGGGATGATTATTGGTGCGCTTAAGCGGATTTTCCTTTCAGATAGGAGAGAACAGAAAGGTAATTTTAGGCTTGAAATGGGCTATGAGTTAGTAGGGAAGACTTTAGGTGTTATTGGCTTAGGGCGCATAGGTACTAGGGTCGCTAAGCTTGCGCGTTGTCTGGGGATGAGGGTGTTCGGATACAACAGAACCCCTAAAAAGATTCCTGGCATAAAATTGGTTCCTCTAGAGACGCTTTACAGACAATCTGATGTTATCTCTCTTCACCTTGCTGCGATCGATGAGACCAAGGGATTTATCGACAGAAGTGCTCTTTTGAAGATGAAAAAAGGGGTATTCATTATAAATCTGGCCAGCAGGTGGGTTGTGGATGAAAAGGCTATGGCTTACGCTTTAAAGACAGGTCGCGTTGATTCATATGTATATGAAGGGGATGATTTAAATAGCGGCCCGCTTGCCGGTATCGAAAGAGCTTTGGGGTTTAGGCAGTTTGGCTGGTATACCAAAGAAGCGCTAGAGAGAGCAATTCAGATTTGGGTGGAGCAGATCCAAAATATAAGTCATCATTTGGCTACTAAAAGACATTAGTTCTTCCTGTCACAGGAGGTGTCTAGTGCTTGGGACTGGGAGAAAATATAGGAATGCTTACCCTCTAAAATAGGTTGCCTTACCCGTGGTAGCGAAAGATTGTCTGTTAACAGGAAGATTTAAAACAGTCAGAGGAACGATAGTTTGAGGGGCTGGGCCAAAAATTGATTTTCGCCCCAGCCCCTTTTAGTAAGGGAGCTGTTGTTAACTTACGCTATAATACAGCAATTACTTAATTTCTTAGTGTAATTACGTGTCTTCCGATAGATCACAAGATATCGACATTGTAATCCTCTGGGTCGACGCTAACGATCCTGAGTGGCGAAAGGATTTTGAGAAATATGCGAAACAAGAGAAGAATAAAGACATAGTGCTTCAAAAATACCAAGATATTGGAACCTTGAAGTACATCTTCCGCGGTATTGAGAGATTTATGCCGTGGTATCGCAAGGTGCATCTTGTAACCTATGGTCACTATCCTAAGTGGCTTAATTTAAAACACCCTCGACTGCAGTTAGTTGCTCACAAGCAGATATTTAAAGATCCAAGCCTGCTGCCGGTGTTTAATTCTGCTGCAATAGAGGTAAATCTACATCGAATTCCAGGGCTTGCCGAAAGGTTTGTGTATTTCAACGACGATATGTTGGTGATCTCTCCGGTGAAGCAAAGCAGGTTTTTTAAAAATGGCCTGCCCCGGGATTTTTTAGTGTTTTCTCCTCTCGTATACGATATCGATAGCAACTTCTGGCCCTCTATCTATGCCACAATGTCGCTTATTTACAGGCATATAATTAATAAGCTAGGATACAGGAGGTGGCTTTTTAAGCAGCTCCGAAAGCTTTTTACTTTAAAATACCCTTTAAGCTGGAATATTCGTAATCTTTTAGCCTTTATTATTCCGTTTCCGCTGTTTAAAATGTATCATTCCCCGCAGCCTTATCTAAAAAGGCATTTTCAGGAGGTAGAACGAGTGTTTAAGGAGCAGGTAGAGCTGGTGGCGCGTACTAGGTTTAAGGAGTGGTACAGTACAAGCCAATACCTTGTCAGGTTCTATATGCTGGCTAAAGGAGAGTTTTCCCCCCATGCCCCTTCTGATACATACTGGGCTCCAGTAGAGTCCTTAGAGGAAGCTAGACATCATATTAGGGTGTTAGAGTCTTCTGGGAGGCGGTATCGATTCGTCTGTTTTAATGATGGAAAACGAGTGCCGGTGAAAGATTTTCCTAAGTATAGGCAGACCCTTGCTCAATACTTAGAGGGGATACTTCCGAAGAAAAGTAATTTTGAGATCTAAGAGGTAACATGAAGAAACCTTTACTTATTCACATGGTCCCGTTCCTTTCATATGGAGGGGCGGAAAAGGTGGCCGCCTTGCTGGCATATAAAGGTGGCGGGTTTACCCAGCGTATCTTAATGTTTTTGAACAAGCAGACTTATGAAACGTCGGTACCCGTTGATAAATTCGCTGGGGTTGAGCTTTTAACTAATCATAAAGTGTTTTACAAACAGTACGGTATCATAAAAAAGATTCATAAGGCCTTAATTGTGTTTCTGTATTCTATTTTTCTTTATAGATACCTGGTAAATAAGAAGCCTGATGTTATAGTGATTCACTCTGAGGTCATTCGTAGAATCTTGGTAGTGACCTTTTACCTGAACAAAGTTTTTGGTTTGATTAAGGGATGGCCTAAAGTAGTGGTAGTATTGCATTCTGCCACTTTTGTGACTTCTACTTTTAGAAAACTTTTCCCAGATACCCTTTACATAGCTCCCAGCGTGGGTATAAAGGGATACTATGAATATGAGCATCCAGAGTTAAAGAATAAGATTAGGGTTGTACCCAATCCTTACGACCCGCGAATTATAAAACTTGCTCAACACAGGATAAATGCTGAACATTTGAGACTCTTTAGGGAAGCTCGGAAAAGTTTAAAATTAATCAATATCGGGGCGCTGACCTTGGGGAAAGCTCAATGGCATTTTATCCGTGGAGTTTGGTATTTGAATAGGGTTTTAGGGATCAATACTCATGGATTTATTCTAGGTGCAGATGGTGCTCTGTCCCGGCGACTCAAACAATTAGCTCAAGATCTAAGCATCTCCTCGCATGTACATTTTCTGGGCTTTCAAGCGAACCCCTATAAGTATTTAAAAAGGATGGACATATTCTGGTTCACTACCTTAAGCGAAGTTTTACCTCTCGTACTCTTGGAATCTATGATTCTTAAAGTTCCCATCGTTTCCACAGACGTAGTCACTGGTCCGCGTGAGATCTTGGGATACTCTACTGACTATTCTGAGCTTTTGCATGATAGATTTGTAGTAACTAAATATGGGGTTTTAACGCCTGCCATGGAAGATAAGTTCCTTACCACAGAACCATTGACTCCAGCTGAAAAATTAAACATAGAAGCTATTGTGAAACTTTATAAAGATAAAAAATTATACGAGTCTATCAGAGAAAATGCTTATGTATATGCCAGAAAAGAGTATTCTATAAAGAGAGTTAGGCGTTTATACAATTCTTATTTTGAGAAGATTTTAGCAAGTTGAGGAGGTAGCAGAGGTAAAGTATAATAGGTGTCTATGTTGAGAAATACCTATATTTTGTTCGGAATCTTCGTGGTGGTAAGTCTGTTAGAGCCTGCCTTTTTATTCCTCTCTGCCATATACCTTAAACCTCCGGCTATTATCCTGTCCCATCTCACCCACATAGGCGGGCTTATTACTTCGATCGTGGCGCTGTTGGCACTGCGCCTTAGTGGAATTTCTTTAAGCCAGATTGGTATTAATTTTTCTAGTTTAAAAAAGGCTATAAAATGGTCGAGCGTAGCGTGGTTTCTTATTGGCGCAGTGTTGGGGGTGGGTATGTTGTTTGTTCCGGATGGTGCAGTCAAGGTCACCTCTGTTGGAACTATCATTAAGTTTTATCTATTCGTAGGATTGCCTGAAGAGCTGTTGTTTAGGGGCTATTTCTTTACCTGGCTTTTTGAATTTTTTAAGCTAAAAGTCACAGCGAAGAGGGCGAAGGTTATCGCATTGGTTGGAAGTAGTTTAATCTTTGCCTTAAGTCATATTCCGCAGCGTCTGCTAGTGGCAAAGATGGCGCTAAATCTTGGCCTGGTGGTCAGCTTGGTTAAGGTGATGGTTGATGGATTTATTGCAGGCTGGATCTTTATGCGGACTAGAAATATCTGGTTCACCGGTATATGGCATGGAGGGGTAGATAATCCGATTTTTAGTTTAAGCGGCCATAAGGATCTTACAGGGTGGGTTGTGACATTGGTTTATTTGGGGGTCGCGGAAGCTCTCCGAAGGAGAACTGAGGAGCAAGTTGGCAAGTAGTTAACCTCGGCTCTTGGAGGCCATCACCTAATGGGTAACTTATTATACTTTTTTAGAACTGCTCTTATCTTTCTCTGCGGTTTTCTTCTTTTCTTTCTTCTCCTTATCCTCTAACCATCTCTGTAGTGAGAGAAGGTCGGGTATAATTTCAACCCCTTCTTCTTCTAAAAGTTCAGTGGGAGTGTGAGGGCTTTTTATAAGAACAGCATCCATTCCTACCCGCTTAGGAGTGTAGTAGTCTTTCTCTGGGTTGTCTCCTACTACGAGGATATCTTTAGGCTTGGTGCCTTTAAAGTAGTTCTTTATTAACAAAAGAGCATGCTCCAGACGTGTGGGCATAAGGTCTCCGAATAGCATAAAATCAAAGTACGGCAATATGCCTAGTTGCTCCAAGATCATCTCTCCTGTCTTAAGCCAAATCTTGCTGAATATGACCAGCTTGTACTTTTGTGAGAGCTTTTTAAACATCCTGGTAAGTGCTCTGTTTTTCTTAATTTTTACAAGATGGTAGATTTCGTGCAGAGAGATTCTAACTAGATATTCTGCATCTGCTCTGGGAATACCTAGTAGCTTGTGCAGGGTCCTACTTGCGGAACGAGTTTTCTCATATTCTTTCCAGAATTCTTCAGCAAAGTGGTTAGCAGGTACACCGAAGATTCGAGAGACGTTTAAGATAAGGTGCGACTGTATTAGTGTGTCTTGATACTTATTGCGGGGAAGGATGGTTCCTGTAAGGTCAAATACCACAGCCTTATACATGGGGTATTATATCATTCTATGACGCAGCCGTGTATAATTCTACTATGTACACCGTCGGAAAAATCCTGCGAAAAATCAGGGAGCACTTGGGGTACTCCATTTATGATGTATCTCGTGCTATTAACGTAAAACCCGAGTATCTAAAATGCATCGAAAGGGACGATTTCTCCTGTTTTAAATCTGTAACGTTCGCACGAGGTTTTGTGAGAAGCTATGCTTCTTTTATAGGCGCAGACGTTGAAAAAATTTTAGCCTTATTTAGGCGTCAGATCGGAGAGTTTGAAGAACCTATTAAGGTCAAAGGCAAGATCGAGACTTCCAAGGGACTTACCTTAAGCCCCATTCATCTGGCGTTTATGGCCCTTTTCGTGTTTTTTGCAGCCGTAATTCTGTATATGCTAAAGCTGTACTTTAAGGTTCAGCAGCCTCCTAAGTTTAAGATTCTAGAGCCCCCTCGTGAACATTTTGTTGTAGATAAGCCGGAGTTTACAATAAAGGGCGTAACAGAGCCTAAAACAGTCGTGAAGATAAATGATAAGCAGATAGGGGTAGGGTCAGATAATACCTTCGTTTTTAAAACTACTTTAAAGCCTGGGGAAAATCTCTTTACCATAGAGGTCTTTCGAGAACACCTTCCTGATCGTAAGTCAATAAAGAAGATCGTTCTAGAATACAAGCCGACGAATAAGCCTGGGGAAACCAAACCTAATAAGAATGAGTCTAAGACTTCTTTTAAGCTTGAGCTGACAGATAGGGCCTGGATACAGATTGTTGCCGATAATGTTCAGGTCGCGGTGGGGATTAAGCCTAAGGGTTATGTTAAAGAGTTTAAGGCTAGCAAAGAGGTGATAGTAAAGTCTGGGGTTCCAACAGCTACCAAGTTGTATGTAGATGGCAAATTGCAGCACCTTGATCCCCAGAAAGCCTTTTCAGGAGGCTGGAAGTGCGTCAACAAAGGTGATGGATTCGAGTGTAATTAGTATAATTTTCAATGGAGGCTGTCCCATCAAGAATGGTCCATAATTTTTTTGGCCACATATTAAGCCTTTCGCTGTTGTTACTGGCCAGTTTGGTCTTCATAAGCCCAGTTTATGCTTTGTCTAAGCTTAAGCTAGAAAAGGTCTATTATAAGCAAGATCCCATACAGTTTAAGACTCGGCGCCTGTACGCAATCGTAAAAGAAGTAGGTGGAGAGGATTTTAAGGGATATATACGAGTTGTTGTTAAAGATTCCTCCGGGAAGGTTGTATACACAACAGAGAGGCTTCAGTTGATATTAATAGCAAACAGAGAGGCGGGAGTATTCTGGGATGTTCCCCATAGGTTTGCAGGAGATTTAAAGTATGAGCTTATTGTCTCGAAGGGAGATGACGCAGTATTTACTGCAGAGTCGCACATAAGGGTTTTAAAAGATACAGATAGAGATGGTGTACCCAATGTGACTGATCCAGACGATGATAATGATGGTTTACTGGACGTTGAAGAGCTAAGTCTGGGCACAGATCCTCTAGATCCTGATACTGACGATGACGGGGTTGTAGATGGCAAAGATGCGTTTGCAAAAGATCCGACGGAGTGGAAAGATTCTGATAAAGACGGGATAGGAGATAACGCCGATTTAGATGATGACAATGATGGGATTCCGGATACTGAGGAGAAAAGGCTTCATACCGATCCGTATAAGGCAGATACAGATGGGGATGGTTTGTCCGATAGCGAGGAGTTAAAACTAGGGACAAATCCTATAAACCCTGACACAGATGGCGACGGTTTACCCGACGGAGCGGATAAACAGCCGCTTGTGAAAGATAAAGAGGTGGGCTCTAAAAGCTCGCAGGCTCCGGACCAGCCTAATAGTGAGGAGAGAGCAAGCGGGCAAGGTGGCAGAGAGCATGGGCAGGGGGCCAAGGAGGGCGTGGGTTCTGGGCAGGGTAGTAATGTACAGAATGGTTCACAGTCTAAGTCTAGGGCAAGTGAAAATTCTGAAAAGGCATGGCAAAGTAAGAGCGCATCAGACGGCTACGGGGGTAGCAGTTCGAAGAGCGCCGAAACCCGTGGAAAGATTCAGATCCCCACTAAAGAAAGTTTCAAAGATTCAGATGGGGATGGGCTTTATGATTTTGTAGAGCAAAGGCTGGGGACTGATCCAAATGATCCTGATTCAGATCACGACGGAGTTGTCGATGGGCAAGACAAGGCTCCAACAGATAGCACGATATCAGAGCGGGTTAGTAAGCTAAAAGATTCCGACAAAGATGGTCTGTATGATCATATAGAGAGGATGCTAGGGACAGATCTTTCGGATAAAGATACAGATGGCGACGGCCTTTCAGATGCTCAAGAGTTGGCTTTAGGAACTGATCCTAAATCTAAAGATTCGGATATGGACGGCCTTAACGATAAACAGGAGATTGAGGCTGGTCTTGACCCCACTAACCCCAATGATGCTGATTATGATAGTGATAATGATGGGTTAACGAATAGGCAAGAGGTGGCTATAGGGACAGACGTGAACAACCCGTATACGCATAGTGTTCTAGGCAGAAAGATCTCTGATGTTACTTATAGCAGGCTAAGGTTGGGGCTAAGGATTGGTGCAATTATATCGCTGGTTGCCGGCGTGGTACTGTTGGTAGGATGGAGGCGGCGTGGGATTCTGTCTGCTAGCAAGATAACCCAAAGCAGCTAGAGGAGAATACCTTGAGACCGTGGGGAGGATAGGTGTTTTAAGATTTTGGGCTATAGCTATAGAGGAAGAGGGATGAGGTGCTGGATTGGCAAACGGCAGAGTGTATTGAGTTTTAAAGTTTGTGGAGTATGACTCCACAAAACTCCAGAGATTTTTGGAGTGGTACTCCATGAAGTTGCATTTTGCTCTGGTGGATAGTAAAATTCTGATATGGAATTTAAGAGGTTTTACAGATTAGAGAAATTAATCACTCGCGGCCGTGTAGTCTTTTTATACGGTCCTAGGCGGGTTGGGAAAACGTATCTTTTGACGAGCTTTATACAAGATTATAAGGATAGGGATAAGATATTCTTGGGATTAGGAGAGGATTTAGACTTACAATCAGTGCTAGCGCAACGAAGCGTGGAGATTTATCAAAAATATTTTTCTGAGTACGATCTTATTGCGATAGATGAAGCACAGGTGATTCCTAATATCGGCGAATCTCTCAAGCTGTTGGTGGATCTGTTTCCAAACAAATACTTTATTGCTACAGGTTCGTCCGCCTTATTCCTAAATCAACAGGTTGGGGAGCCTTTAACGGGCAGAAAATGGGAATACATACTGTATCCGCTGTCAATCCTAGAACTTTCTTATACGTTCTCGCATTACGAGGTTAAACGTAAACTAGACGAGTTCTTATTGTTTGGACTTTATCCGGAAGTGTTAAAAGCTGGTAGTGCACAGCAAAAGAAGAAGATCCTGTATGAACTAGTGAATTCGTATTTACTAAAAGATATTTTAATGTTTGAAAGGCTAAAATCTTCAGCCACTTTAGTAAAGCTTCTAAAGTTATTAGCTTATCAGATAGGTTCTGAGGTTTCATTAAGTGAACTTGCAAATAATCTAGGCATTGATGTGAAAACAGTGGGTCGTTACATAGATCTTTTGGTAAAAAGTTTTATTATCTATCCGCTGGGAGGGTTTAGTAAAAATTTACGTAAAGAAGTTACCAAAAAGAAAAAATATTACTTTATAGATCTGGGGATACGAAATACTTTACTTGATGATTTTGGACTTTTAGATACGAGGCCAGATAAAGGCGCTTTGTGGGAGAATTTCCTAACAATGGAAAGAGTGAAATTACATACTTATCGGGAGACATTCGCTCGTTTATATTTTTGGCGTACATGGCAAAAGCAGGAGATTGATTTAATTGAACAAATAGATGGGGAACTATATGCTTACGAGTTTAAGTTTTCGCCTAAAGCAGCGGCTAAAGCGCGTTTACCTGCTGCATTTAGGAGGGCGTATCCAGAGGCGAAATTTAAAGTCGTCCATAAAGATAACTTTTGGGATTTTGTTCTTAAGCTGTAAATGGTCTGATGGAGTTGAGCAGTAATTGATTTTTAGGATCTTGGCGCCCCCCAACCCGAAGTAAGATCTTCCCCGCGGTATAATCCTTTATGTCTTCTGCATTTAAATTACAGTCAGACTTCAAGCCTACCGGGGATCAGCCTGCTGCTATAGAGAAGCTAACAAGCGGCATTTTGTCCGGCAGGCAGTTTCAAGTACTTTTAGGGGTCACAGGCTCTGGAAAAACATTTACAGTAGCTAATGTAATCGCAAATGTGAACAGACCTACTCTGGTAATAAGCCATAATAAAACCTTGGCGGCTCAGCTTTATCAAGAATTCCGCGAGTTTTTTCCTGAGAACGCTGTGCACTATTTTGTGAGCTACTATGATTATTATCAGCCAGAAGCATATATCCCTCAGCGAGATCTGTATATTGAGAAAGATGCTAGCATAAACGAACAAATAGATAGATTAAGACTTGCAACCACAAGCGCGTTGCTTTCTAGAAAAGACGTGATAGTAGTAGCTTCAGTATCGGCTATTTATAACATTGGCTCTCCTAAAGCCTACAGAAACGCAGTACAGTTTGTTGGAGTCTCAGAGCCGTATACTCCTCATACTTTAGGTAGAAAGCTTATCAGCCTTTATTATGAAAGAAACGACATCGATTTTAAGCCCGGGACATTCCGTATAAGAGGCAACACTCTAGAGATGTATCTAGCTTATGCCGAGCTAGCAATAAGATTTGAGTTTTCTGGCCCTATTGTTTCTTTTATTGAGCTATTTGACCCCATCAGCGGTGAAGCAGTAGAGAATCCCAAGGCTTATGTAGAAACAGTCGTAAAGGCTTCGGGTAGCAAGGTCGAAAAGGTGGCACTTTATCCAGCGAAGCACTATGTAATTGCTCCAGATATCATGGAAAGCGCTATAGAGCGCATCTTGAAAGATATGAAGGAGCGGGTAATGTGGTTTAAAAAACAGGGCAGGGAGCTAGAGGCTCACAGGTTAGAACAGAGGGTGCTTTATGATATCGAGATGATTCGTGAGACTGGTTACTGTAAAGGTATTGAGAACTATTCTGTGTATTTTGATGGGAGAAGTCCGGGAGATCCGCCTTATTCTTTGCTTGATTATTTCCCAGAGGATTATCTGCTTATAATCGACGAGTCACATATGACTATCCCACAGATTCGTGGAATGTATAACGGTGATTACTCCAGAAAAAAGGCTTTGGTTGATTACGGATTTAGATTGCCTACGGCTTTCGATAACAGGCCTTTAAAATTTGAAGAATTCGAGGCCAGAATGGGCTATACCATCTTTATGTCTGCTACGCCTGAGGAGTACGAGCTAAAAAAGGCGTGTCCGAATAGTCCAGGTTATTGTGAAGAAGGCGTAGCACAGCAGCTTATAAGGCCTACAGGGATAGTAGATCCTAAAGTGTATGTGCGTCCAGCTAAGAATCAGGTACAAGACCTGGTTTCAGAGATTAAAAAGGTTGTTGCCAAAAAGGGTCGAGTTTTGGTTACTACCCTTACCAAGCGCATGGCTGAGGAGCTCTCAGAGTATCTTCGTGAACTAGGAATAAAAGTTACATACCTGCACTCCGATATAAAGACCTTAGAGAGGCCAGATATTTTAAGAGATCTACGGGAAGGTAAATTCGATGTGTTGGTGGGGATAAATCTTTTAAGAGAAGGCCTTGATTTGCCAGAGGTTCAGCTTGTAGCGATTTTAGATGCAGATAAAGAAGGTTTCTTAAGGTCAAAGACTAGCCTTATTCAAACAATGGGCAGGGCAGCTAGAAATGTGGCCGGTTATGTAATTCTATACGCAGATCACCGTACAAAGAGTCTAGAGGAGGCTATAAAAGAGGTAGAAAGAAGACGAAAGATCCAGCTTGAATACAATAGAAAACATGGCATCAAACCACGTACGGTTAAAAAGCAGATAAGGGAGAGGATTATTGAGCAAGAGCCAGTTGCAAGAGAATATACCTCAATGGAGGATATTCATCAGACCCTAGGGGCTGATATTGAGGTAATGGTAAAAAGCTACAGGGTTTTGCCTAAAAAAGAGCAGGCAAAAATCATAAGGTGGCTGAAAGAAGAGATGAAAAGGCGCGCCGATGCCTTAGATTTTGAAACAGCCATTAAGCTTAGAGATTTGATTAAGAGTTTAAAGGGTACAAGGTAGGTGGGGCATTCCTTTTTTTGGGGGGACGCTCTATCTTTTCGTAACTGGAGGCCCCCATTCTCTGATAGGGTGAGGTTGTTTAGGGGGGCTGGGCCCAAAATCGACTTTCTACGATTTGGGGCCCAGCCCCCTAAACCTTTGTTAAATTTCCCCCGACTTGTATAATGTTGATATGAGGCTAAAACTTATCGGACTTTTTTTGTTGCTTGTTCTTATCTTAGGAGTAATCTATCGGATAAATGTTTTGGGCCTAAGGACACATCAATTCGCATATAGCAAGATGCCAGTATCGACAATCCGATTCCAGACAAATGTGTACGGGGCGTGTACCAGTCAGATAGAGAAAAACCAGTGGCTTATCAACGGTTTAAGCTACGAGGCTATCAGGTTGTATGAGGAGAATCAAGGAAAGCTTCTGGTTATAAGAAAGATTAAGATCAGACCTCTGTCAATGCCAGATAATGGATTGGTTGGACTGTATGTTTACAGGTCCGTTAAGTCTGGAAAATCGCCAAGGATTCCACTTGCTTATTTTTGGAAACAGGGTAGAGTGGGAAAGTACGAGCTTGATTTCACCGGGGGTGGTCTTGAAGGGTTACTTGTTTACACAAAACCTGCGACGATTAGGTTAGAGGCAGGCTTGCTTACCCGTCCTGAGCACTATTGCGTTGGTAACCCTTATATTGTGAAAGGGGAGATTGAATACTCAATTATAGATGCCGCCGAGGCCTATCGTATGTTACGAGAAGGTAAACTGGCCACCTGGACTGCAGAATATGGAAGTGCGAGCGGTGATTCTGTTTTTAACCTTTCTGAGTGGTATCGGCCGGTTGGGATGAAGTTTTATCTTAAAGGAGGGGAGTTTTTACAGGTAGGTGGAAAATGCAGATATAGAATTCTGTCAGGTCAGATGTATGCAGACGAGCCGGTTGCGAGTTTTCAGCTTGATCCTATAGCAGGTAACGTATGTGGAGGTTTTGTCGCTTTTAAAGATGGAGTTTCAGTTAACTCAAAAAGCCTTCTGTTCCTAGATGTGGGTTCAATAACTGGCCAGTTTTTCTTTGGAATGATATGGGGCAATTTTGTGCAGGAATAATAGGGGGCGGGGGCAAAAATCGATTGTGCGATTTTTGCACCCACCCACTTGCTATTCTATTATCACCTTCCGTACCTTGAATTCTTCCACAAGCGAATTCATTGCCTCCTTGACTTTACTTACCGATAGATTCGCAAACGCGTAAGCTAAGGCTTTATCATGGTCGTATCCTATTGGGGTAAATTCGTACCAAGAATCTATCTGGTAGGTGAAGAGGTCCAAGATGTCCTTCGGCGCTGTTATAGAATTTATGCCCTTGAGTGCGAGAATTCTCACCTGTTGTTTGGTAGGCTTGCGAGCTTTTATGGTTTCTATTAATAGCTTAAGAGTCCTATCAAGTTGTTTAAGGTAGCCATTGGGGAGCCAGTATAGTAAAAATTTCCATGTTAGTGAGGGATACATATCAACAGGCAAGAATGCGGCTCCATACGCGTGCATATTAACTCTACCTATCTCTTGGGCTATATGTTCGCTTATAAAATTAAGCGCAGCCCAGTATGCGGCTTTTTTCTCGTATTCGTCTGCTTTAAATTTAATCTTTGTAATCCCTATTATTGAAGCGTGAGCACTGGGGAGTGTAAGTTTAAGGTGGTATAGATCTGTGTGATTTATGTTGGCGTGCCTTATCTTCGGTGCTTCGGGTTGTGCAGGCGGTGGTTCGAGTTCGGTATTTGTAGAGAGGGCAAGAGCCTCTGCTATCTGCTGATCTCTTTTACTTATTCCACCAACAAGGCCAAAAACTTGACCTTTACCCGGCTGCATTAGGTGTTTAAAAAGTTTAAAAACTCCGGCTAAAATTTCCTCAGTTGAGATCTGGTTGTTAAGGATCTTCTGAATTATTTGGTATCTGACCAGATAGTTGTATGCAAAGGCAGGGTTTATATCAGAAAGTAGGTATGATTCTCCAAGCCCTAGATAAAATGTAGGCGACAAATTAAAAAGACTCCTTATGAAGTCTTGAATTTGAAGTTGGGCATTTTTATGGTTGATGATCTTTGCATCAAAGAGCTCTAGGGCTTTTTGGTAGCGTCTTGCTGCGTCTGCCTCTCTGCCTCTTAGGCCGGTTAGGTAGAACGCTGTTTGTAAGTAGGGTTTGTAGTTAAGATCGTTTAGTTTTTTAACCTTAATACCAGAAAGGTGCGTGCTAAGATCGTTGCATTTAAGCTTGGCGTATTTGTGGGGATAGACCCTGGTGTTTGCAAAGAGTTTTTTAAAGAGTGGAAAGTACATGAGAGAATCCGAAGGAGTGAGCTCCTTACGAATTTCAAATGCGCTAATCTCTTGTCTTTTTCGTTTAAAAAAGATCTGATTATTTTGGACGTTGCGAATCAATAGCTGCTGAGGTTTTTTCTTGACAAATGAAATTTTCGGCCTAATAAGGGTACTTTGTGGGTATCTGATAGGTTTAGCGTCTTGTGGCGTCGCGTTGTGCAGGTTTTTAATGACTTTAGCGGTTATCTTTTGCATGTATGATAGGTTGGGTACTACATGAAATTTGAACGATTGCTCTAGTACCTTTTTAACGGTGTTTACAGTCTCATTGTCTACTAAGCTAGGAGAAAAAAGCGCCTTTAAAGCGTGCTCTGTATTAGGCTTTAAGCCATGCACAAAGTTGTGCAGGTCGTATACGAAGCGTTCAATAAACGGAGTTTCGTCAAAAACCAGTTCTTTTCTAAACTGGGTTTGAATTAATTTGTTAAGCTTCTGGATATTTAAGTTTTCGATGGCTTTTTTGATCAGATTGTCAACACTTTTTGCAGCCGACTTTAGTTCGTTTTCAGCTAAGTTTCTGACTTCAAGAAGATACAGGTTAACGGGCTGTGGATTAAGTGTTGCGAAATCAAGATTTTGAAGCAGAGGATCTTTTTTAATTAGATCTTTGGCTGGTCCGCATTGGGGATCAAACAGGTGGTTAAGCAGAGCTGTTGTAGCGAAGAATTCAGAAACGTCATCTTTTTTAAACGGTAGTGGCCATGCAAATATCAAGTGATGCTTTGCCATTTTAGAGGTGGCGTTTATCTCTAGTTTGATCGCGTTTTTGGGCGGGGGTTTCAGCGTAAGGTATGTGATGTCTTGGTAGTTTGTTTTTTTGTGAGCCTCTTTTAGAAATTTTTCGATTTTAGCTAGGATAGCGTCGAGGTTTTTAAATTCGCCGTAAAGTAAAATATGTGCATTGTTGCTTGTATAGCGCTCTGCGTGGAATTTTTTAATATCTTCATAAGTTACATAGACAAGCTCTGGCGGGTATCCACCTGAGTGCTTAAGACCCGAAAGCTCCTTGTATACTTTTGAAAAGATGTCAGTAACAGAGGGGGTTGGCTCGCTGGCCGCTCCTACCATTTCATTAAAAACAACTCCGGATACGTATTTTTTAAGATCCTGGGGGCTCTTTGCGGTTATTTTTTCCGGTATCTTTTTGACCCAGACCCCTTCTGAGAGCACTCTGTATTTATCAAACAAAGGATTAAAAACTGCATCCAGGTAGATAGGAAGGGTTTCAGTGAGGAGCTTCTCTGTGCTTGAAGCAAAGTAGTAAGAGGTGAAGGCAGTATAAGTTGAGGCGTTAAGAATAGATAGCGGTGCTTGACGCTCTAGGTCAAAGAATAGGTCTTGAGTTTTAAATCGCCTAGAGCCGGTAAGTACCACATGTTCGGTGATATGAGGCAGGCCGCTTTTGGGAGGATTGAAGGTTCTAAAGCTTATGTCAAAGTAGAAAAGATCATCAAAGCCGTTCGGCTCTCCTATGGTAAATACTGTACCGTATCGGTGGATGAAGTGTTTTATGTTAATTGGTTTTAAGGAAAGTTGGAACATTGATAGACTGAATTTTAGACTAAATTAAGTCATAGTTGAGCAATTTTATCACGGGGTAAAGCTGCTGGAAAATTGTGATTAGGGCGTTGGGGCAAAATGTGGGGATGCCACATTTTGCCCCAACGCCCCCAAATAGCTTTTTCCCCTAGTGTAGCGGAAAGATCTCTGCCAGTAGAGTAATTTGAGCCGGCGGGGGCAAAACAGTTGGTTTACAGAGCTTACGCGAAGGTCGATTTTGCGCAAGCCCCAGTCAGCTCCAGCCTCTCATGAAAATTTGCTCCAATTCGTAGCTGGTGTAGAATACATTATGCATTTAGACGAGGATGCTCTTGTTAAGCTTGCCAGACTTCCCTTTTTTCCTGATACCTCTAGGACCAGGCTAGGGACTTTAGTCTTTTTATTAGATCCCAGTAAAAAGAAATTACTGCTTGGGCTTAAAAAAAGAGGCGGCGCAAAAGGAATATACAATGCTTTCGGGGGTAAGGTAGGTGACAAAATAGAAGGCGAGACGATTTTAGATGCTGCAGTGAGGGAGGTAAAAGAAGAAGTAGGAGTTAAGGTAGAGCCGTCTGATTTATTATTTAGGTCCGCTATACTCTTTCTTTTTCCTCACCTATCTGATGCCGATATGTTCGTTTATGTGTTCGTTGCTGATAAATGGAGCGGGAAGATTAAAGAATCAGATGAGATGAAGCCTGTGTGGTTTGATATTACTAGGCTTCCCTACGAAAAAATGTGGCCAGCGGATAGGTATTGGTGGCATTTGGTTTTCCGGCCCTTCTTAGGAAAAGTAGTATTCTCTCCAGAGGGTGGTGTCCTAGAGTATAACCTTACGTCTTTAGACCTTGAAACTTAATCTCTCCGGCAAAAAAGTTCTAGTACAAGGATTAGGATTGAATGCCGGTGGTGTGGGGATGGTTCGTTTTTTAGCTTCAAAAGGTGCAAAGATAAGGGTGACTGATCTGAGAGATTCGAAGGTTTTACGTCCTAGCATCAACCAAATAAAAGATCTTATTAAGGCAGGCGCAGTAGAGCTCGTCTTAGGAAAGCATAGAAAACAAGATTTTGCATGGGCTGATATCGTAGTTAGAAACCCAGCAGTAAAGCCGGGAAATGAGTATATAGAGTACGCCAAGAAATTGGGTAAAAGGATTGTGATGGAGATGGCCCTCTTCTTTGCCCTGGCTCCGGGTCTTAAGCTCGGAGTTACAGGCACCAGAGGCAAAAGCACTACAACAATGCTTACGTATCTTTTCTTAAAGAGCGGTAACCAAAACTTCTCTAATGTCCTATTGGCAGGGAATATAGGACAAAGCGCTGTGGCTCAGCTAGACTCTTTGGATCAGAGCTCCCTTACAGTTTTAGAGCTTTCGAGTTTCCAGCTTAGTGTGATGAGAGAAAATAAACAGAGCCCTAATGTCGCGGTGGTTACAAATATTTATCCAGATCACCTAAATTGGCACCCAGACATGGAGCATTACGTTATTAGCAAAAGAACGATAGTTGAGTTTCAGAAGCCTTCTGATTTTGCCGTTATTAACCTTTCGAACACGTACACTCGAGATTTTGTCGATCATACGAGTGCGTCTGTATACGGTGCTTTAGAAGAACCAGTCCAGCATAAATCCAAGTTTTCAGGGGTTAAAGATGTTTACTTTTACAAAGATGGCTACATTTACTCTATAAAACGTGGGCGAGTCTATAAAGTTCCTGACCAAACTTATCTTAAGGGTAAGCACAATATGTTTAATATTTTGCTAGCTTACATCACAGCGAAGTTGCCGATTTTTAGCGTCCCTGATTCGATTATTACTAAAGTACTCAGGGAGTTTAAGGGACTGCCTGGCAGGCAGGAATACATAGGAACCCTAAACAACGTCGATTTTTACAACGACACCGCCGCCACCATGCAAGACGCTACTGTGGCTGCTATTGAGCGTTTTTCTAAACAATACGGGGAAGGAACCGTGGTGATAATAGGAGGCATGGATAAGGGCCTTGGATATGAGAAATTAGCTTCTGCGCTAAAAGAGAGTGGGGCAAAGGTAGTTGTATTAGAAGGCAGCGCTTCGGAAAAGATAGCCGAGCTTTTAGATAAGGAAAATATCGAATATTATGGTCTTTATGATGATATCTACAAAGCAGTACACAAAGCATATGAGTTAGCCAGTGGGTTTAAAAAATCATGCGTAGTTTTATCTCCAGGAGCGGCCAGTTTTAATATGTTCGCCAACGAATGGGACAGAGGAGACAAGTTTAAAGAAGCTGTATCTCGGCTAGGGGCTAAGATAGATGAGGAGTAATGTAAGGAATCTATGCTGGATCCCCTCGCCAGCGTTTTATTTCTAAAGGGATCCTACTCTCTCTTTATTATCTTTTCTATGTAAGGCTGTGCGATGTTGGCGAATTCGTTTTCATATAAGGAAAGGTGTCTAAGGATAAGCGGTGGCTCGAAATTGTTTATGATCTTGCTTTTTTCTAGTTTTTTACTTTCAACCAGCCAGGGGATCTGGCTCCAGAAGAGACTGGAGCGAATGATAAACCAGACCTCCTTTATACCTGCCCAATAGGCTGCGGAGAGACACATAAGACATGGTTCAAATACAGTCACCAGAATGGCACCACTGAAAAAAGGCTTGCCAATTTTCTGACAATATTTGCTAATTACTAGCCTTTCGGCATGCGCTGTAGCATCGGTATTGGTTGCAACTAAACTCGGGGAAGAGGAGAGTATGTCATGCGTTTTGCTGTCAATCAACACAGCAGAGTTGGGAAGATTCCCCTGCTCACCTGAGAGTGTCATTAATTCTTTTAGTGTTTTTAGGGTTTCCTTTGGCAGCTGCACGTAAGATTGTACTATCAATTTTATGTTTTAAACAGGGGGCAGTTGGGCGTGGGGCAAAATGTGTCATTACCACATTTTGCCCCACGCCCAAAAGTAGGTTGCCTTACGTGAGTAGTGAAAAATCGTTTGTCAACGATGGGAGATTTAAAACGGCTAGAAGATGATAAGTTTAGGGGGCTGGGGCAAAAATCGACTTTTGCCCCACGCCCCACTTGGGGTTTTATCCAGGGATGGAAAGAGATTAATTTCCGCGTAAGTTTCCTCAAATTGTCATTATGCTAATCAATTTGAAACATCCTGGTGGCGGGTGGCTTTCCACAACCGTGGGGAGGGCAATTCCTATTAGGGTGTGGGACTTGTGGAATTGCTTTTGGTAGGTCGGTTTTTATTTTTCACACGGTGGCGGGCGGAAATTGACTTTTACAATTTCCGCCCGCCACCGTGTGCTACAATCCTTAAACCTATGCTAAAACTATCGCAGGTTAACCGCTCAGAGTGGGAAAATTTCGTGGATACCCTTGAATATGTTACCCCTCTTATGTCTTATACATGGGCAGAATTTGAGAAGTCTTTGTCTTCTTCGTTTGAGGCGTTAAAGGTAATCGATGGCAATAGGATCGTTGCACTTTTGCCCCTTAAAACCATAAATGCCAGGCGCGGTAGATTCGTATATTTGCGTCACGCTCCGATTTTAGACTGGGCAAAAGTTACTCCAGATGTCCTCAGTGAGCTTTTTAAATTACTTAAAACCTACGCTGGTGAGCACAAAGCCTTCGCTGTGAGGTTCCAAGCTTATTATCCTGAAAATCATAAGCTTGAGGATATGTTTAAAAAGCTTGGAGCCTTAAAGGGTACGAATCATGAGGTGGACGCGGAGCGCAGTGTACGGGTGGATTTGTATTTGCCCTTAGAGAGAATTTTTAGGACTTTTCGTAAAACTACGAGGTGGAGTATTAAGAAAGCTCAGGAACTTGGAATCCGTGTTGTAGAAAGGGCAGACTGGAAGTTGTTTTATGATATTTTTTCTATAACTTTGAGAAGACATCGTAATTGGAAAGCTCAAGCTGTTCGATTAATTCGTAAGCAGTTTGAATTTTTAAGCAAAAAGAAGATGTCCAGAATGTTTTTTGCGTATTATAAGGATAAGCCCATTGCAGCGGGGATATTCACTTATTACAAGAACATGGTCATGTATCATCACAGTGGATCTATACCTGTTAAGCTTCCGTCGATGTATGCGATCATCTGGCATGTAATCAAAGATGCAAAAAAGCGAGGGTATAAAGTGCTGGATCTATGGGGTGTTGCTCCTAAAGATGCGAAGAATCATCCCTGGTATAACCTGTCTATTTTTAAGCGAGGATTTGGGGGGCGTGAGGTTAAAATGATGCATGCTTATGATTTGGTGATAAATCCGCTTTGGCACCTTACGCGGCTTTATGAAAAGTTCGAATCGAGAAAGTGGAGGTAGGGGGAGAAGGTGTGGTATAGTGTAGTATGGGGGTGAGGGGAAAAGGGAGTTTTCAGAAGGTCGACACTATGCCATCAGGAGTTTTCGGCCAGCTGGAGAGAGGTGGTGATGCTGATCAACGATCTGGGTTCAGGGTTTCTTTTAGGCGCGAAGATCTCAAGAGAATAGATAGGGAGCTCCCTATGACAGCAAATTATGGAGAAGGAGTACGGAACTTAGATCAAACTGTTCAGGATCTTTTACAGAATCATATAGATGCTGCAGCACATAAGTTCATAATTGAGAAACTGGGGCCGTCTCTCCTAGAGATGAATTCCTCCGAAATTCAGGAGGCCCTTGAGGATGAGGAAAGGAAAGACAAGCTTAAAGAGTTTCTGTGGATGTCGTATTTATATTGGTGGGTGCATCCTGCGATGTCACCTGAAGACCAGCAAGAATCGTTGGAGTTTTTAGCAGAACTGGCAGAGGGTTTGCCGGTTCGGGAAGAACTCCGAGATGGGAAATCTGACAAAGTGGATCCAAACGCCCTTGATGAAATTATTAAGGGCCTTGTGTTTGATAAGCCGGAGATTGACTATAAACTTTACGATTGGGAGGGAAATAGGTACTTAAGAGTGAAAATAGAAGATTTGGATAGCATACGATATCCTCCTGATAGATATGTGATTGTGGAGGTAAGGATTCACGATGCAGGTAAGGGATACGATCCAAGCTTGCTTGCTGTATTCTTTTCCAAAAAGGGAGATTTGCCTTGGAGTATAGGTCAATTTGGCGAGGGTGCTAAGATGGCTGCCAGAGAGATCCAGAGGGCTGGAGGAGATGTGGTTTTCAGGTCTGTACCTTCTAAAAAAGGAGAAGGCGTTCGCGAAATCTGGCAGGTTAGACTTAGGACTTATGGGAAAAGTCATGATGAGGAGCTGGTCTCAGATCCAAGATTCGCTCCGGTTAGGGCGAGAGGTGTGAGTACAGCGGTCGACGATAAGGTGCCGAGTGGCTCATGCACCATTGTTAGATTGCCACTTAAATTAGAAGGAAGATCAGGGCGGGATGAAAGACCACTAGAAGGGCTTAGGGCACGTTTTGACCCTAGGATGGGGTTTGATTCGGTCGTAGGTTTTTTTAGAGATCTGCAGTTAAGGAAGGAGGGGTTGAAGGGGTGGTATTTTCCGTTTAGTTTAAAGAAGATGAAGGATCAAGGTCTTACCCCTGTTTTGATTTGTCCAGATTGTGGTGGAGAGTTGCGAGTTTGGGGCATGCGGTTTGATACGACCTACTTTAAGCCGGATATGGCGTACAACTTTCTATCATTGCCAGAGGGGATGCTTGGACGGGATCGCGACAAGGTTTCAGGGTACGAGCTTTTAGAGCTTGTTGAAAAGATTGTTACAAACTCTGGTGAGGGATTCTTAAAGAGACTCCTTACTTTGGCATTACGCGGAGAAGGGCGTAGGGCACTCTCAGAATCAGGGCTTGAAATGGGAGTACTCAATTCAGTAATCTCTCACTGTATAGGGAGGCCTTTGGAGGAATCAGGATGTGTTCGTTTTATGGAAACGGCGCGAGAGATCCTTGGTCTTACCCCTCAAGAATATTTTCTACTCATATCCAGTAGAGAGGCTAAAGAGAATAAGCCTCTCCTTGAGTATATTAAGCAATTAGGAGGGAATTTTAGGGTACTTCCAGCCCCATCCCACTTGGTTGATTCCCTTACTGCATATTTTCTAATAAGGGGATATAAAGTTACAGCTTCTCTGTCTGAGATGCTACGAACTCTTTTGGTCGAGGGAAGAAACAGTCAAGAGCGACTAAGACTAGGAGAGGTGTTGAAGGTGAGAGCCGCCAACATCTTAAGAGAAATAGGGGTAGAAATTCCAGAGAGCTTATTAAGGGAGATAACAGTAGTGCCTTTTGCACATGTAGAAGGAGTAGATCCGCTAATACGGCCCTATGCGGGGCCTTTGTTTGTGGATGTTGAATATTGGGGAGATACAGCCCCTGTGGTTGTGGCTTCGGTTTTGTTGGGATTGTTGGAAGATAAAGATGTTGATATAGATCTTGCACTCTTAAGGGCCCAACGGGCTCTACTTAGCCGTATAGACGATGCTGCAAAAGAAATGGTGCCTGATGCCGGCGTGTCAGAAGAAGTACAGAGAGAGGTCAATGGATTAATAATGGAGTACTTTACCCTACTTTATGAGCGTATAAAAGGTAGAGAAATTTCAACCGTTGATTTTAGACACGAGGATTTCCAAGCAATTCTCCGTAGTCGTATTCCACGAGAACTGTGGGACAAGTTACGGGGATGCGGTTATTCAGCCAGCAGAGAGTGTGGAATTCTTTCAGAGATCGTGCCGAGGGCTTTTGTGTGGGAAGACGGCACTTTACATATGCTCAGTTGGCGCGATGGGGAGCCGACTTCGGTAGAGCTTGGAGAGCATAATCGGTTAGGGAGTTGGAAAGGACATCCTGTATATGGATTTACAGTTGGGGAAGATGCGTACATTTTTATAAAATGGGAGTTTAAAAAAGATACCGTAATAACAGATGGGGTGAAAAAGATAGTTTTTGATGGAGACTACGTTGTGGAGTTCAGAAAATTTGGAGGTATTCAACCATATTCAGTTTTGAATATGGGGTTCACAGGTTTGTGGGCTGTGGCTGGGGATGGTATTTTAGTTAGAAGCTATCCTCATGTTTTAGGAGAAGAGGAGTGGTGGAAAGCAGAAATTGCTGGGGTTCTGAAGGAAGTCGAGATCTATGAAGGAGGACGCGTAGATCCTTTTAGGAATAGTGCGTACCCTTCTAGAATAGAAACAGGAATCCCAATTGAGTACGGAATTAAACACTGGCCTCCTTGGCGGCTATGGGCAGAGTTAGTTCAGAACGCAATAGCTGAAGGTGGTGTTGCTTCAATGAGACTATATTTCAAGATTAAAAGAGAAGGTGAAGAGGTTTGGGTTAGCGGAGACGAGCTTAGGGAGGGTGAGAAAATAGAGGGAGTTAGGATCGAAAATCCAGGTTCTTACCATCCTTTAATGTTAAAGTGGCTAGGTGCTGGCTCTAAATCTCCGAATCCTCTAATCCCTGGTCGGTTTGGTGAAGGGGCCAAGTTGGCTCTCTCGTATTGTCTGTTCCATGGTCTTTTAGTACGGTTAGGATCTGAGCACGGCAATCAGAGATGGGTTGCTACCGCCTCCACCCGTGAAGAGGAATTCGGCGAAAAACTTGCAAAACTATTGACTCTCGATGTTGAATATAATGATGTACCAGAAGGGGATGTGCCCGTTTCGTTCGTGGAGATTCTACCTGGGGAAGACATCCCCTTTGAGGAGTGGGAAAATTTTGTTGAACCAGTGGATCCAAGGAGAGAGGAGGAAGGGTTATACGGGATTGAACGTTTCGTTTTATTAGAAAGAGACTATGATGAGGCTTTTAGGCTACCTGGGGGTGTGTGGGTTTTGCGTCGTCCACAAAGGAGGGGGCAGATTTTCGTGAATGGTATTTTAGTGCCTAGGGCTGGGAAAGAGAGTTATTTATTTGGATATAGTTTGCCCTCAGATGTTATAGATAGAGATCGTGAAAGAGTAGATGTGGGGAAGATTCGAGATTATCTAGGTTATGTTTTAGCCTGGGCTCCTGTAGAGCTCGTAGAGAGTTTCGTGCGTAAGATTAAGGGCGCGATTCGAGGGAATAAGTTGGAAGTGGAAGGTCTGCCTGGCGATTTTAGCTATGGGGCGAATGTGACCTTGTTGGAGGTGGGGGGCAAAAAGACATTCCCTTCGCTCTCTTTCTGGCGGGAAGCCCTGATGGATCATCTGAGCGTGAGTGCAGTGTATTCGGAAGATGATTTGTGGCACAAATATGCCGAAAGAGTGAAGGAGGGGAAAGGTAGTTTAGAGGAACGTTTAGAGATTCTACGCGCTCTTTCAGATTTAGATCATTTCAAGGGATTCGCGTTGAATGTTCCCCCTCGTTTGTATCATTCTTTTTTTAAGCATGTATTGCCTTCTGCTCAGGATTTGCTTAGCGATAAGGGGCGAGTGTTTGTGCCGCAGGAGAAGGTGCCACTTGAGATCCAGAGTAGGATACAGGCTTTGCTAAATGTGTCCTTAAAGCTTCTTAGCAGTGATAGTATTAGAGCTGCTGTTAGGAGGATAGGAGGGGACGAGATGTTAATTAGATATGCTGAGAATCTCAGAGCGATGTTGGAGCGGAACGACTTGGTCAGATATTTTGTTTCTTACTTCTCTGGAGATTTGGGAGAGTGGAAAAGAGAGAAGCAGGAAATATATTTAAATTTATGGATCACGCTTACAAATTCAAGTTCCGTAGTGAAGGTAATAATGCACGAATTGCTACACGCTCTTACCGGTTTAAAGGACTACACCCCCGAATTTCTGGCCATTCATATGGAGGTTCTGAGAGTATTACGTGAGATGACACGAAGGAAGAATAAGCAGGGTTGATGTGTTAATACAAGCGTGACGTATGTTCTAGATTCCGCAGGACAGTTTGATCTCGTTTAATTCTCGCTTTAACCGGGAAGGGATAAGTGGCCAATAGAACCACTGTTTGAAAGGTGGAAAGGTTCTTGAAAGAATTGGTAGGATTTTTACTAGAGTGGAGGGATAATAGGATGGATTAGAGGCTGGATATAGAAATTTTTATGGGTATATTGAGAGGGATGGGGGAGGGGTTTGTTCCATTCGGGGGTTATTCTGTAAGCGGTGGATTTTAACTTACCTTCCCCTCCCCCTGCTATAATCCCTCATGCAAGATTTTATAAAGATCCGAGGGGCGCGTGAGCACAATCTAAAAAACATTAATCTTGACCTGCCGAAGGGCAAGTACATTGTTTTTAGCGGCCTCTCCGGATCGGGTAAAAGTACGCTGGCTATGGATGTTATTTATGCAGAAGGCCAGCGTAGGTATTTAGAGAGCCTATCAAGTTACGCAAGACAATTTTTAGGAGAGCTAAAAAAGCCAGATGTGGATAGAATCGAAGGGCTGTCTCCTGCTATAGCTATTGATCAGAAAACTGCTTCGCATAATCCGCGTTCAACTGTAGGCACTGTTACTGAGATTTATGACTACCTAAGATTGTTATATGCTAGGATCGGTGTGCCTCACTGTCCTTCGTGTGGGCGAGAACTTACACGCCAGACTGTAGATCAGATTGTTGATAGCATATTAAAAAAGATTGAGGACTTCTACAGATCTTCTGCATACAAACAGTTTTGGGACTACGGATTCAGAGCCGCAATTGTGGCGCCTGTGGTTATAGGCCGCAAGGGCAGGTTTGAGCCCCTTTTTGTGAACTTAAGAAAGCAGGGTTGGTATTTGGTTTATGTTGATGGGGTTTTGTATGATCTTAAGCTAGGACTTCCACCGCTTGATAAGAACGTTAAACATACTATTTATGTTGTAGTGGATTTTTTGATAGCTGGGCAAAAAGACGATGTTCGCTCAAGAGTGTTTCAGGCGGTGGATCAGGCTAGGAGTCTGGAGCCTAAACTGGTAAAGCTATTAATTTTCTTAAACAAGGAGAGTAAGCTCCCGCGTGAGCTTGGAGATTTTGTCGAGCAGAAGGATTTTAGCACTGCCCTTTATTGTCCGGTGTGTGATATCTCTTTAAGAGATTTCGAGCCAAGAGACTTCTCGTTTAACTCGCCTTATGGCGCCTGTGAGGCATGCAATGGACTAGGAATAATAAAAAAGATAGATGAAAACCTTTTGCTTGATAAAGAAAAAAGCGTCTCAGAAGGAGGAATTTTGCCGCTTCGGAGCTTTTATGATAGGGATTCTTTTCTAAAGCAGCTTTTGCTTAAGGTCTGTGAACGACACAAGATTCCCTGCGGAGTGCCTTTAAAGCATCTGACGAGAAAAAAGCTGGATATTTTGCTCTACGGAGATTCACAGCCTTATGAGGTCGTTTACTACTCCTCAAAAGACGGTTCAAAACGCATTGTGGAGACCAGGTGGGAGGGGATAGCAAACAACCTTGAGAGAAGATATAAAGAAACCCAGTCCGAATTTATTAGGTCGGAGATCGAGAAGTATATGTCAAGCGTCACCTGTGATGTGTGTGGCGGGGCGCGCTTAAAGCGCGCCCCGCTTGCTGTTACAGTGGGAGGGCTTAATATTTACGAGCTAACTACGCTTTCTGTATCGGATTTTATTGAATTTTTAAATTCGCTGGAATCGCAGCTGTCTGATAAAGAGAAGCAGATTGCAACCCCAATAATCAAGGAGATAAAAACCAGGGCTGAGTTTTTAAAAGACGTAGGGCTATCATATTTAACCCTGGCAAGGAGCGCTAATACTTTATCAGGAGGTGAAGCGCAGCGCATAAGACTAGCGAGCCAGATCGGCACTGGTTTAACAAACGTAATCTACGTGCTAGATGAGCCTTCTATCGGTCTCCATGCCCGTGATCAGCGTAGGCTTATAGATACCCTAAAGAAGTTGAGAGATCTTAACAATACCGTAATTGTAGTAGAGCATGACATGGATACCATTCTTAATGCTGATTGGGTTGTTGATTTTGGCCCGGGGGCAGGCGAAAAAGGTGGTGAAGTTGTAGCACAAGGGACTCCTGCTCAGATAATGAAGGATCCTGCCTCAGTTACAGGGCCTTATCTTAGCGGTAAAAAGAGTGTAGCTAAAAATGTAAAAAGGGGAACAAAAAGACTGGAAGAGGAGCTAAAAAAGAAAAATCTGCTCGTCAAATCAGAAAATCGTGGTTTCATCGAGCTAAGAGGTGCAAAAACACATAACCTTAAAGATATCACAGTAAAATTCCCTTTAGGAAAGTTCATATGCGTTACAGGAGTTTCAGGATCAGGTAAAAGTTCTTTAGTAGTTGAGACCCTCTATCCAGCCCTAAAGAAGTCCCTAGGGCAAAGGGTTTCAGCTGTAAACGCCAAGTATAAAAGCGTTTTTATTTCAGAGCAGATAGATAAGGTGATATTCATAGATCAGTCGCCAATAGGTAGAACTCCGCGTAGCAATCCAGCCACGTATACCAAGGTCTTCGATGATATAAGAAGTCTTTTTGCTCAAACAGAAGAGGCCCGTTTGCGTGGATACCGCCCAGGAAGGTTTAGTTTTAATGTGCCGGGTGGAAGGTGCGAGGCCTGTCGCGGCGAAGGCCAAATAAAGATAGAGATGCAATTTATGCCAGATATCTACATAGAGTGCGATGTGTGTCGAGGTAAAAGGTATACTTCTGAGGTTCTAGAGGTTAAATACAAGGGCAAGAGCATAGCAGATGTCTTAGACATGAGTGTTGATACAGCCTTAGGATTTTTTGGCCACATTCCATATATTAAGCGCAAGTTGCAGGTTCTTTCTGATGTAGGTCTTGGTTATATTAAGCTAGGACAGCCGGCTCCTACCTTATCTGGAGGTGAAGCTCAGAGGGTTAAGCTTGCAGCAGAGCTTAACAAGAGGGCAACCGGCAAAACAGTCTACATCTTAGATGAGCCTACTACGGGACTTCATTTTGCAGACATTGAAAGGCTCATCGTGGTCTTAAAAAGACTGGTGTTATTAGGCAACACCGTTATAGTTATAGAGCATAACCTTGATTTTATAGCTCAAGCTGATCACATAGTTGATCTGGGCCCAGAAGGAGGGGAGCAAGGCGGTCAGATAGTATGTGAGGGAGATGTAGAGACGCTTTCTAAGTGTAACAAAGGATATACGGGCAAGTTCCTAGCTGAACATTTAGGGCTATGATAGAGTCTCGGATCTTTAAGCTAGATAATATCAACCCATCTGAAGATTTACCCAAACATCCTGGAGTTTATATCTTTATGGACAAAAGCTATAAGCCACTCTACATAGGCAAAGCGAAAAATCTTAAAGCTAGGGTTTCGGGGTATTTTGCTAGAAATCTTTTGCATCCAAAGACAGCCAGGATGGTGGAGTCCTCTGAGTATCTAAAAATCATTCCGACCGCAAGTGAAGTTGAAGCCTTTTTGCTTGAGGCTGATCTGATTAAAAAATTTAAGCCTAAGTACAATGTAGATTTAAAGGACGATAAGAGCTATGTTCACATTATTTGGGAAAAGATAAACGTAGATGCGCCCTCTAATAAAACAGACACAGGAGAGTCAATATCATCGCTTAAGCAAGACGCTTTAAAAGAGCGCTCCAAGCAAAATCAGGTTTTAGACAAGGTTTTTGTAGGCAGACTTACTAAACTAAGAAGCAAGCGTAAAGTAAAGGCTATAGGGCCATTTGTAGAGGCTAAGGTCACAAAGCAGGTTTTAAGGGCTCTTCGTAGAGTGTTTCCATTTGCCACCTGTTCTAAGACTAAGTTTTTAGAGCACAAAAAACTAGGTAGGCCATGTCTTTATGGGCAGATTGGGCTTTGTCCAGCTCCTTGCACTGATCCGCAGGCGTTTAAAACCAATCGAGATAATATAAGGCGGCTTTTTAGGTTTATTTTAAAAGGCACAGATCGTTACACTGCAGAGGTTGAAAAGAAGATGCGTGCTCTTGCCCGTCAGGAGCGTTTTGAAGAGGCCTTACAACTTCGAGATCATTTAGATAAGCTTAAAAGTCTTGAATTGGCGTATGTATTGCCTTCAGAGTATGAAGAAAATCCCAATCTCATCGTAGATATCCGAGAGGCTAGAGTTGCCCAGATTTTAGAGCTTTTTAAGCTAAAGAAAACAAAACATCTTAGGATAGAATGTTATGATATCTCCAATCTTATGGGAGAATGGGCCACCGGAAGCATGGTGGTATCTATAGACGGCCAGCTAGAACCTAGTGAATATAGGAGATTCCGCATCAAATTTACCAAGGGCATCACTGACTTTGGAATGATGGCAGAGGTTATAAAAAGGCGTATCAAGAAAGATTGGCCTAAGCCAAATATTATGCTAATAGACGGGGGGAAAGGGCAAGTAAGTAGCGTACTAAGGGCGATACAGGGGACAGAGTTTGAAAATGTTTTAGTTGTGGGAATATTTAAACCTAATGATTTTTTCGTGGTAAATCTAGAGAATTTTAAAAAGGCTACCGGCAAAAAACTTGCAGGGACGGGTCTCGCCACAGGCTGGCAGGTTATTGTTCCTAAAAAGAGAAATCTGGGTTGGGAGCACTTAAGGGAATTAAGAGATGAAGCTCACCGCACTGCTAAGGGGTATCATAAGAAGTTAAGAAGTGTTAGGAGCTAGAGTTTTTGGGAGAAATCGTGTTGCCTGGTTTGTATATGGGGCATGGTACAAAATGTGGGATTTATTGGTTATCCTGGGAGGGTTGGGTTTGGTCTGGGGAATCCTAAAGAAGCGCTCCACAAAATTGTATGATTTTGTGGAGCATGACTCCATAAAATTTGCAGATTTTATGGAGTTATATTATAATTCAACATGTCAGTCGCAGCAGATTTCGTGCCAAGAATCTACACTAATTTGGGTAACTACTTCGGAGGCAGGAAAGTATTAGTTTTGTACGGTCCTAGACGAGTTGGGAAGACAACCCTCGTTAGGCATTTTTTAAAGTCCCTAAAAGGGGGTCAAAAGAGAAGATTTTACCCATATAAGTACGTGTCTGGCGATGAGCTAGAAGTTCAGGAGGTTTTATCAAGACCGGTGTTAGAGAATCTTATTGAGTTTTGTGAAGGAGCCAAACTCCTGGTTGTGGACGAGGCTCAACGGATCCCTAATATCGGATGGAGCATTAAACTGCTGGTGGACAGCGAGAAGGACATTCACGTAATTCTGACAGGGTCATCGAGTTTCAATTTAGCAGGACAGGTAGGTGAGCCTTTAACAGGGCGTAAGTTTACCTTGACTTTGTATCCCCTTTCGGTTTTAGAGCTTCGTAGGCACTTCGGAGCTTACTGGGTTAAGAGGAATTTGGAGAAACTTCTAGTATTTGGTAGTTATCCTGAGGTGTTATTGGCCTCATCTATCTCTCAGAAACGGAGGATTTTGGAGGACCTCGTAAATTCTTATCTTCTTAAGGATATCTTAGAACTAGAAAAGGTTAAGTCTTCGAACGTTCTTGTTCAACTTCTTAGACTCTTGGCCTTTCAAGTTGGAAGTGAAGTCTCGTACAATGAGCTTGCGTCTAGCTTAAAAATTGATGTAAAAACCGTGGCAAGATATTTGGATCTTTTGGAGCAAACCTTTGTTATATTTAGACTTTATGGTTATTCTCGGAATTTAAGAAAAGAGATAGTTAAAAAGCAGAAGTATTACTTCTACGATCTCGGTATAAGAAATGCGATTATAGCTAATACAAATCCTACAGATATACGAAATGATGTTGGGGCTCTCTGGGAGAATTTTCTTGCCGTAGAACGCATAAAAAAACAGCACTATACTTCCATCTATGCCAACAACTATTTCTGGAGAACGTGGGACAGGAGGGAAATAGATTGGATAGAAGAGCGCGAAGGTAAGCTTTTCGCATACGAATTTAAGTATTCTCCAGAGGCTAAGGTAAGTTTTACGGCTTTTTTAGAGACTTATCCTGAGGCTAAAACAAAAGTAATTACCCCTGATAATTTTCTGGAGTTTGTAGGTTAGTGTAGTCCTAAGGGGGGAATTTTGCCCCACTTTTGGTGTTATCCCCCCATTTCATATATAATAGATTATGGCTGTAAAGTATTTACGCGCAAACAATCGGTATAAACCTTCGATTTTTGATAAGTTCCTTAGAATTTTCAGAAAAAAGAGTCCGGTCGTTTTAGAAGAGCTAGATACCAGACCTGGAGAGTCTGTTCCTGTGGGTAAAAAGCTTGCAAAAATCTTTGGAAGCTTTGGCGGCCTTGCCCTAAAGATTCTTCTTGTTGTCTCACTGGTCGGAGTTACAGTTGCTCTAGCTTATCTGGATATTCCTTTTAAGTATCTAAGACACGTAAGTAACAACGTGCTTGCGCCTGCGTCGTTGGTTGTAAATACTGAGTTCACTAAGGCGTCAGTTTACCTAAATAGCGAGTCTTTAGGCCAAACTCCCTTGCAAGTAAAGAGCATTGGGGCAGGTGAATATACCCTTACTCTCAAGCCGGAGTTTAAATTTGTGGAGCCTCTCAGCGTTCCTATTAAGCTTATAGGACATAGAACCACTGTTGTAAGAGCTCAGCTCGGGCCTAGTGAAAGAACTAGTAGTTACATAATTGTATACTCCTACCCTAAAGAAGGAGTAGATCTTGTAGTAAAGACTGTTTATCCTGGAGCGCACGTGCTCGTAGATGATAATGAGGTTGGAGTAACTCCACTTATTTTAAAACAACTAAATCGGGGCAAGCATACGATCCAGCTCAAAAGAGAGGGGTTCAGGCCTATAAAAGTAGAGATAGAGAAGCCCAAGACTGATACAGTAAGCATTAAAGCTAAGATGTATGAATACGTTTTAAATGCGAATAAGTGAATTTACACGTACAAACAAGCCGGTTGTTATATTGGTTAACATAACTAACCCTTTGGCAATTAATCTTATCAAAGTGCTTTTAGAGCAAGAGACAAGGGTAGTTGCCTTTGATCATTTAACACCGAATGTAAAAGAGTTGGTAAAAAAGGTAAAGCACGAGAATTTTTTGTTTGTAGATATAAACACTGCCAGCAATAGCCTTGAGCGTTTCTACAGGGTAGATTATGTTTATGACTTTATTTATCACCTAGTGGTCGGCTCTAATTATCCGTATGCAGATCCTGAAGAGTTTGTAGTTAATAAGTTAACGAACAGAGAGTTTGTAAAGCAGAGCGATTTAACAGATATGTTTCTTAAGGCTGCTGTCGAGTTTAATGCAAAATACACACTGATTACTCCAGGCTATTTAGGTCAGCTTCTTAAGAAACCCAGTGAGCACAACCTGCAGCTTTTCAGATACGCTGAGTCTCTATTTTCTGAGTACTTCACTCGTTCTAAATTTAATGGAAGAATCGTACGGGTAGCAGAGATCTTGGGCGCTGAGATGGATCTTAGCGTACCTACATTTGTAACTAGGCTGCTCCGAGAGGTGGTGCTTAAAGATACAGTGACTATCTTGGGGGAGGGGCTTCAGAACAACTATGTTGTTGACATTCATGATGCTACTTATGGTCTGCTTAAGGCAAGCTTTAGTCGTAAGGTTGTGGGCAAGACCGTGCACCTTGCCTCCCCTAATCCGGTTACAACTCTAAGCCTAGCTTATACAGTGCTTGAGCTGACTGCTGATGAGAAGAAGGTTGAGTTTGTAGACGTTGAAGAATCAGGCTATGATTTGTCGCATCAGGCCTCTTTGGCAGAGGCTTCGGCAGCTACTCCACTTGTTAGATTCGGTTGGGAGCCTAAGATACCTCTTGAAGAGAGTTTGAAGAACACCCTATCTTATGTAGCCAATAAGTTTAATACGGTTTGGCATACTGCTGACATTAAAGAGCCTCAGATTTCAGAAAAAGATCAGGGAGAAACTGCAGAAGATTTAGTTCCAGGAGCAAAGTATAAAGAGATGACAAGCTGGCATCAGAAACTGTTTTGGGGCGCTGTCTATTGGCTTTATATGCTATTTGTAAGGATTCCGGTAAGGATGCTTCTAGGGGTTGGAGAGTTGCCATATAAAGTTACCTCGAAACAGTTTATTCTAGGGGTTGTAAAGCTCGTATTGATAATCGCCCTTGTATTTTTAGCTTTGCCGTATGTTCAGATGGGGATTGCGGGTCTGGATATGTGGTACAGATATTCTCAGTTTAGAGGAGCGTACAGAAACTACGACGCTGATGGCATGACTAAAAATCTAAAGATAATTGCTGCTGATATAAGGCGGCTTGATAGGGCCTATGGTGATGTTTCATATCTTAGACATCTTGGGCTTAAAGATTATTATGACAATACTGGTTTAGTAATAAAAGCTTTAGGTCACGAGGCTTTAAGTCTTGATAAATTTGTTTCCTCTGCGGCTCCTTTAATCGGATACATAAAGCAGCTGAAAGTAATTGATATTAATAATCCGGCAGGACAATCTCAAGCTCAGTATTTTAAATATGTTGATGCTGTAGCTAAAAAACATTTCCTAGCATCAGATGCATATCAGGATCATGCAGTGGCTCAGGCACTTCTTACACAAGTGAAGGTAAGCATTTATCCCAAGCCGGTTCGCAGGTGGCTTTACAAAATAAAAGACGCCACGGCAAGCTACGATAAGATTCTGCGGCCTTATAAAGATATATATCCGTACATTCCATATCTTATGGGCTACAGACAGAGGGTAAATTATGTGATTCTAATGCAGAACAATTACGAGCTAAGGTCTACAGGAGGTTTTTTAACAAGCTATGCGATCGTTGGCATAGAAAATGGTGCTGTTAAGGAATTTACAGTTGATGATGTCTACAACGTAGATGGCCAATTCAGTGGTTTAGATGCACCAGCAGAGATGAAGCAATATTTAGATTACTCTAAAATTAAGCTATCTTTAGCTAATTGGGAGCCTGAGCTTCCTACAGTTGCGAGGAGAGTAAGCAAAATTTTAGCAGCGACAGAAAAGGCTAGCCATTCGGATATATTTGTAACAGTTAACTTCTCTTTGCTAGAGCAGCTTCTAAGAATCACTGGGCCTGTATATGTGGCCGGTTTTGGGAATGTGTCGTCTGAGAACCTCTTTTCTCTAATGGTTAAGACCCACCAGAAGGCAAAGCCAGGCACTAGCGAAAAGGTAAGTGTTGTTTCAAAACTTATCCCGCCGCTTATTACCAAACTTCAGAGATCTAAAGCTTCAACAAAGATACAGTTAATAGATGTTTTAAGAGACGCAATAAGAGCGCACGACGTTCAGATCTATACAGTAAACTCTTATCTAAATGAGCTACTCGCGGCCAAGAATGCGTATTACCATTTTGATAATCGAAATTTTGTCAGTCTAATAGACTACAACTACGGAGGCAACAAGGCGGATAAATTCATTAAAAGATCGGCCGAAATTATATACGACGCAGACAAAAAAGAGCTTACCTTTAATGTCACTTATACAAACACGTCTAAAAGCAAGTATTATCCAGAGGGAGATTACAAAGACTTGGTTAGAGTATTTTATCCGGCCAGTTTTAAGCTTGACCATGTAGAGGGATTAGAACAAAGTGCAGAGTATAGGTACAACAGTAAAGTTTCGTACGTAATAGGTAAGATGCTGGTACGTATAGGAGGCAAGCACGTTTTGCGTTTAAGATTCAAAACCGACGATTTGGCCGGGAAGAAGTTCTGGATCCTAAAGCAGCCTGGAGCTTTGTTAGATCTCGTTGTAAACATCACTGATAAAAGTGGCCAGATTAAGCCTGAGGCGATGCAGGCTCAAGGCTTTAATCTAAGCGGCTGGACATGGGTAAGGTTTTATAAGTTAGATAGAGATATTGCTGTCGAGCTGCAGAAGAAGTGAGTA
>WFZK01000007.1 GCA_015489595.1 Candidatus Dojkabacteria bacterium
AGGCAGTAGAGAAGTTTCACGAGGCAGCAAAGGCAGGGAAGGTAAAGGGAATAATTGTAGATCTTCGTGGAAATCCGGGTGGATTTTTCTCCTCAGCTGTTTATTTTGCTGAAGATTTTTTACCCCCAGGCAAAGTGGTGGCTTATCAGAAGGATAGAAATGGTATAAGGAGTGAGTACAAGACGAGCAGAGATCCTAGAATCCCATCTGATATCCCTCTTGTGATTTTGGTAAACCATGGGACTGCCTCTGCAGCAGAGATAGTAACCGGTGCCCTGCAGTATTACAAGCGGGCTTATGTGATAGGTGAGTCTACTTTTGGGAAGGGTACGGTCCAAAAACCTATAGATTACCCCGATGGTAGCTCTCTGCATCTTACTGTGTACAAGTGGCTTTTGCCAAACAAAGAGTGGTTAAACAAGGAGAACCCGATTAAACCAGATAAAGAGGTTAAATTTGATCACGAGCTTTGGGATAAGCAGCAGATAGATAATCAGATTAAAGCGGCTGAAGAGTATTTGAAATCGAAGATGCGATAGGGAGTTGTGCCAAAATCGTAAATAGTCGATTTTGGCACAACCCCCTAAAATTGCTTTTCTCCCAGTTACTTTGAATGCCCATAGGGACGGGCAACTTTCCCTACCGTAAAAGAAGAGATCATTTTAGGGCGTGGGGCAAAATGCGTCAGTCACGCATTTTGCCCCACGCCCTAAATCGTAGCCGAGCCACATCTTTCTCCATGCTATAATTACCAACAACTTTTTAACTAAGCTTATAGATAATTACCATGCAGGTAAAGGTTTTACTTCTTCGAGATGTAAACAATCTGGGCAGAGCAGGAGAGATAAAGCAGGTAAAGAGGGGGTACGCAGTTAACTTTTTAATCCCGCAAGGGCTAGCAAAGATAGCCACTCCTGCTGATGTCGCAGAGTATGAGAGAAGGCTTAAGCTTAAGCAGCGGAACGCTAAGCGCAAGCAGAAGATACTTCAAGATATTAAAGCGTTTGTAGAGAAAAAGCTAGTTAATAAGCCTGTGCAGATAAAGGTTAAGACTTCAGAAGGGGGAAGGGTGTATGGTTCTGTTACTGAAGATGATGTAAAGATCGCAATACTAAGGCGTATCCCCCAGCTCGCTGTGTTTGATGAGAAAGAGCTAAGCGTAGAGCTCCCAGGCAAGATGGAATATATTGGTAAGTATGCCGTGGATCTTAAGGTTAAAGCTAAGCTAGGAGACAAAACAATTGAGGAGACAATTCCGGTTTTTGTGGACATCGTCTCTATAAGCCGCGCTCATCTTAAGACAGAGAAAAAAGAGCAGGAGAATCCAGAAGAGAAGAAGGAGTAGTATTCGGCTTCTCTGCCGGAAGTTCTTGAAGATGTGGTGGTTTTATTGTATGGGGCTGGGGTCATTTGCTAGAGGAACTTATCTAAGCCTTTGAAGGGACCTTTAAATGTTACGCCCTTAAAATAGGTTACATTGCTCGTCGTAGCGAAAGGTTGCCCATCAGCAGGAAGATTTAAAACAGCCAGAGGAATGACAATTTAAGGGGCTCACGCAAAAATCGACTTTTTTCGATTTTTGCGTGAGCCCCTTTTGACTTAAGAAATTTTTATGCTACACTTATAAGACCATGAAACGTAGATATCTAGAGTGGGCTTTAATTGTGTTTTCCATCCTTGGAGTCTTGGGGATAGTCGTTTTTGCAACCTATAACCAATCCAAGTTTACAGGAGAGATCTCCCAGCTTGTAAACAAGAAGGTCTCTAAATTGTTTAACCTTGTTCGTCCATCTGACCAGCAGAAAACTAGAGACCACAACAAGGAGTTTCACGCCTCTTCCTCGGATATAAAACACTATGAAGCTACAAGAGAGCTTATTCCTAAAATAGTAGAGAGAGCAAGAAAAGGTGTGGTTTCAATCGCTATTTCTGATTATGAATTCACTCCAGGTAAAGGAGCCACAAGAACCGAAAGCAAAATTGGGACAGGTTTTATAGTAGATCCATCTGGGCTTATAGTTACCAATCGCCATGTGGTCTTCGAGGATACCCTCTACACCGTGGTAACCTATGATAACAAAAAGTTCCCTGTTACTAAGATCATAAGAGATCCCGTAAACGATATTGCATTTGTTTTTATTGATCCTAAGAATGAAAAGCTCACTCCACTTCCACTTGGAGATTCTAATACTCTTAAGCTAGGACAGACTGTAATTGCAATTGGGACTCCTTTAGGTGAGTTCCCGGGTAGTGTTACAGTAGGTGTGGTAAGCGGCCTGCACCGAACCGTTAGCGCAGGATCTTGGTTTATGGGTGAAGCTAAAAAGTACGAAAATGTAATCCAGACTGATGCGGCTATAAATCCAGGAAATTCAGGAGGGCCTCTGATTAATCTAGGAGGTGAGGTAATAGGGGTAAACTTTGCCAAGACAGTTGGGGCTGATAATATCTCGTTTGCACTGCCTATCAATCTGGTTAAAAGAAGATTAGCAGAGTATAGAAAGTACGGTAGATTACGCCAGCCATTTTTAGGTGTAGCGTATGTCATGATATCTCCGCTTCAGGCTCAGGTTTATGGATTAGTGCCAGGTGCTTTTATAAAAAGGGTAGTCCCGGGCTCACCAGCAGATAAGGCGGGGCTAAAGCCAGGGGATATCATTGTAAAGATAGACGGAAAGCAAGTTATACAGGGTTTAACCTCGCTTCTTTATCAGCATTCTGTCGGAGATGTTGTCACAATAGAGTACGTAAGACCAGATGAGTCTATAAAGAAAGTTCATCGGGTTAAGGTGAAGTTGGTAGATAAGGCGGAGGTGATAGAGGGTAGGTAGGAGAGTTTAGGCGAGTTTTGAGTTTCATTTTTGCTGGGTGAGGGGAGGAAGTACGGTTATTAATTTGAAATTATAGGATGATCTTGTGGATTCCGGTGCGTTCATATATAATTTCAATATAAGATATAGGGCAAGTCTGATCAATGGCCGAAAAATTTTTAGGACCAAGAGAAGGGGGAGATAGGGAGGTCCCTTATTTTATCCCTCCTGACACAATGACACGGATTTTGAGAGAGCAAGGGTTAGAACTAGATAGGCTTTGGGGATCTCATACTCTTCAGCGGGTGATCACCTTTAGCCTGGAGGGGCCAGAATATAGGGAAGGGGGCGATTCTGTAGAAGGTGCGCCAGTTTGTGTAGTAGTAGAAAAGAGCCTCAGAGAGGCCGGAGGGAAAGGGGGGCTGGTTCAGTGGGAAGAGGGTCGTGTTATCGCTACGAGAGGTCCCCGTGTGCTTCTCGGAGCTCGTTTTTGGTACTCCGATAAGGATGATGAGTATGAGGAGAAAGAGTGGTCACTACGAGATCTAGATCCTTTCACCCCTTTACACCCTCGACAATTGGAGCAGGCGCCAGGAATCCTCCTTAGGTTAATGCAGAAGGTGTTTGGGACTACACCAGGGTCTGATGTTCAGCAGGCAGCTAGTGATTTGTTGGAGCTTTTAGGTCTCTTCCCTCGGCTTGTTATTGGAGAAGATAATCGGGGATTTGCATCTGCAGAGATGATATTTGCTCCCTCGGATCCGCGAGAACCATGGGAATCAGGAAAAGGATGGGTACCCCCCCTGCCCAACTGGGAGATTACTATTGTCTCTGGACTTGGAGGTCAAGACGAGTCAGTGGTAGATTTCCGAGTGTGGCCGAGGTGGCCTTTGGCGAGCGGTCGTGGATTTGAGCAAGGCAGGAGTGGTATGCCGCCCTGGTTAGAGGTAACTAGAGATAGTTCGGGGGTTTATCTTGCAGTGTATGCTTCTGAGAAAGCTCCGTTGACCATTCCTGATTCCTCCCGTCTTTACCCTTTAAGATGGAGGATGTCCTTAGAAGGCTTAAGAATACCTGATCCTGCAAAGGGTACTATTTTAGACCATATAGGAAAGTTGCCTCCAAGGGAGAGGCCCAACCTCGCCCTCATGGAAACTGTATTGAAGGCAGTGGTAAAAAGATTAAGACCGGAGTAAATGACATCATTACGTGCCTATGCTATAATCACTCCATATGAAAAAGGGTATACATCCTAAAACCAACTATGTAACCGTTACCTGCAGCAATTGTGGTGCTACTTATACAATCGGCACCACACTCTCCTCTGATTTCCAAGTCCCTGTTTGCTACAATTGCCATCCAGCTTGGACAGGCAAAGCTCGGGATCTCACCCGCGTAAGTCAGGTTGCGAAATTTTTAGAGCGTCAGAAAAAAGCGCAAGCTTTAAGGGAGCAGAAAGCCAAGGGCAATAAAAAGTAAGAGGGGTTCCCTATGTCAGTTGATGTAGATAGTTATCTTCCGAAGGTTTCTGCGTATATACAGAGAGCTCAGCAGGAGGTAGAAGCTTTAGAGAAAAAAGCCGCTTCTATAAATGATTATTCTTCCGCAGAGTATATCCAGACATATAAAGATTTAAGTAAACTTAAGGAAAAGCTAGAGAAGGCACAACATTTAGAGAAGCTCCTTAGGCAGCTCAAAGACACAGAAAAGATTACAGATCCAGAGCTTAAAGAGCTAGTGGCAGAAGAGAAACGTACTCTTGTAAAGCAGATTAAAAAGCTCTACGCTGAGCTTTTTAAGCCAAAGCAAGAGTTTGAAAACATTATTATGGAGATAAGGGCCGGTGCTGGTGGAGAAGAAGCAGCTCTGTTTGCCAAAGAACTCTTTAGAATGTATTCTTTGTTTGCAAACGATGTTGGAGCCAAAGTCGAGGTAAACGAGGTAGAGTACTCAGATCAAGGGGGGTACAAAAAGATAGTGGCTTATTTTAAAGGAGGAAATATTTATGACTGGCTTAAATTCGAATCTGGAGTCCATAGAGTTCAAAGGGTGCCAGTTACAGAAAGCGGTGGCAGAATTCATACTTCTACAGTGAGTGTGGCTATACTTCCAGAGCCTCGGGAGGATATAAAGATAGAGATCAAGCCCGAAGATTTAGAGTTTGAAACCTTCCGCTCTTCTGGACCTGGAGGGCAAAATGTAAATAAAGTAGAAACAGGAGTAAGAATAAGGCACAAACCTACTGGACTTGTAGTTTCCTCTCAGGAGAGTAGATCTCAGCATCAAAATCGTGAGAACGCTCTGCGAATCCTTAAGGCTAAGCTATATCAAGCAATGGTTACTCAACGCCAGAAGGAAGTTTCTGACCTTAGAAGGTCTCAGATAGGTACAATGGACAGGTCTGAGAAGATTAGGACTTACAATTTTCAGCAAAACCGGGTTACAGACCATAGAATAAAGAAGTCTTGGTACAACCTCCCTCAGATTCTTGATGGCAAGCTTAAAGATATGCTTGTTGAGATAAGAGAAAAATTAGAGCAGCAAGGTGAAGAGGATCAGTAGAGCAGAAGTCGTCAAAATTCTGACAGACGTTTTAAAGGCCAAAAATTATCCCCTAAACTATTTGAATCTTCTTTGTGAGCACATCTTTGAGAAACAATGTCACAGCTTAAACAATTCGCCCATCACTGATGATGAGCTTACCCTTTTAAATTTAGCTATCCAAAAATTAAAGGACGACTATCCGGTCGAATATATCGCCCGATGTGCCGAGTTCATGGGGTTTAGATTCGTGGTGAATGAGTGTGTGCACATTCCAAAGCCCCTAACAGAAAGGTTGGTAGAGGATGTTATTGAATTTATCAAAACTGGCAAGCTTGCTCCGTATGCTAAATTTTATGGAGTCGAAAATTTTCCGCCTGATGTCACAGCGTCCGCTACTGTCATAGACATAGGCACAGGTTCTGGGAACATAATTCTTTCTATTTTTAAGCTATTAAAAAGCTATAAATTGGGCGATGGTTTTAGATTTATTGCGACCGATATCAGCAAAACAGCGCTGGCCACTGCGGCTTTAAACGCTTTAAGGTTTAACATTAAATTTAATTTCATATACACAGCGAGAGGCGCGAGGGCATCGGATAATTCGGAAGGGAGATCTTCTGGTAGTCATCACCTAAAGGGGCTTGACTCGACGGGGCTTGATACGGGCAGTCTGTGGTGCAGGCGCCTAGACAAGGAGGCTAGTTTAGAGGAAATTTTGAGTCTAATGTGTAGACTAAGGGATAACTTCAAAATCTGTGGAAATCTAGAGGCTCTAAAACAGAGGTGTGCTAAGTTGCAGGAAGTAAGGAGAGGGAGCGCCCCTTACACCGCTGACCGAACGGGTTTTAGTTCCAGTTTGCTTATATTGTATGACGTTTTTCCTCTTGATATGGTAGATATGATCGATGCAGACTGGGTTATAGTTGTGACAAACCCGCCATATATCAAAGCTGATAGATTTGAACATTTGCCAGAAGATGTAAAAAAGCAGCCGTATATCTCCCTGGTGCCTCAGCCGGGTTTTTATGAAAAATTCGACGGTTTTATTAAGAAGCTGGTTAGAAGGGGAAAGAAGGTGGTGGTGTTTAGTGAGAGTGAATTAATCCGGGCAGTGGGCCAAAATGCGTGATGGGTGCATTTGCCCAACAGCCTAAACTAAGTTTTTCCCATTGTGGTGGGGAGTTGCCTATCCCTAGGGTTGTTCGAAACAGCCGCGAGAAGAGTAATTTTAAGGAGCTGGGGCAAAAATCGAGAGGGTCGATTTTTGCCCCAGCTCCTTTAGGCTATAATAGCTAAGTGAGAAGCCTCGGTTTTGATAAGACTCGACTCATTTTTCTTACAGGGTTGTTTATCCTAGGGGCCTTTTTGTCGTTTTCAGTTTTAGCGCGATCAACTTTTGGTGTTTCTATTTTGCTGATAGGCAGGGCCAAGCCTGTTGCCTTTAAGCCAGGGAAATACTGGATAGCTTACAGAGACGCATTTTATTCAGGACAGATAGATAAGTTCTGTAATAAGAATATCTGCAGATACGATGCTTATCTGTATTTTGATTGGAACGAGCTTGAGCCCACAGAAGGAAATTATAGATTCAACAAGGTAGACCAATTGCTGCGGCACATATCTTCGCAGAAGGTAAGCTTACCTAACGGTGCTCACAGGCCTCGTCAGGCCTTTATAGGCGTAAGGATCTATTCTAGCTATGGGGCTATAAAAGAACCGATCGATCCACGTACGGTAAAGGTTCCCCAATATCTGCGGAGCGTCGTAAAAAGGGTAAAGTGTGGCCCAAAGACTTTGTATGTTCCAGATTGGTCGGATAGATTAACTAAAAGGGCTCAAAGCTTAATTACCAATTTAATTAAGCATATAGATAACAACTCTGCTGTGGCTGGGTACGTGGTGACACTAGGATGGGATGAAGAGCTCACACCTGCAAAAGCAGGATGGTACAGCTGTGTTAACTCCGCCTCACTTGGAGACTTTAAATACTATAACGGGTTCGTCATTCCGTTGTTGAAAAGTTATGAGGCCACCAAAAAACCTGTTTTGCTGCCAATTGCTGCCACGAAGCCTAAATATTCCAAGATTCTAGCAGGTTATGTAGAAAAACATCCCAACTGGGCTTTTACTTCTCATGCTATACGCCAAAACGGCTCTGACTTCGCCTACGTTTGGGCCAAAGGAAACACAAACAATGTTGACTACGGTGGGGGATGGATGCAGGTTATACGTTCAACCCTTCCTACTCATAGGCCCGGCTTTGAGTACGGAGGAGGGGTGGGCTCAGGCCCTTTGCCAGAGTCTGAAGTTTATTGGACTATGATTTATGCTTTAGCGTTTTCCCCCCAGGTTATGGATTTCCAAGCTCAGTTTTTAGAGACATTAGATAACGTCAATATATCTCCGGTTGTAGGCTGGTCGCTTTCGCAGTTTGCATATGAGGTGATGAATGATCCTGACCATCAAAAGGTGGCGTATATCATATTTAGAGGTCTTGATCCTAGCTTAAATGCTTTTATAAAAGGACACTATTGGAATACTGATCATCCATGGCATTATGAAGCAGGTATCCACAGAAAAGACTTGAGCTTTGAAAACTATGCTGACTGGGCTAGAGATTGGAAAAAGGAGGTGTTTTGTTCGGGTCGCGGCTGCAGTAAGAGTGTGCCTAAGCTACAAAGTCTTAATGACTACAGGTTTATTCGGACCGTGTCTCCTAATGGTAATATGCTGGGAGATGTTAAGCTTAAGCTAAATAAGAATTTTTCAGGGAGTGTTTCAATATACTATGTTGGAGGGCCATTTGTAGTTAAAGTCGCTGGAAAATCTATCCACACCTGTGAAGCATCAAGAAAAGTAGGTGTGTGTGTGTTTAGAGCGCAGCAGAGAGGCAGAGAGGTGGTTTTACAAGAAATTGGGAATACTTATTTTCATTCTTTGGCCATAGTTTATGACTAAGTATAACCGGGCTGGGGCGAAAAATTGAATTCGCCTCTGCCCCTTCGAACCACTTTCCCTTTGGCAGCGTTAGACGCTCTTGCTAGTAGGTAACTTCTATTAGCCCGAGAGAGCAGCTTACTTTTAGGCGTGGGGCAAAATGTGCTAGTAGCACATTTGCCCCATGCTTAGATGGTAGAGTAAGTTTGCCTACTGTTGTTATGATTTACGACAGCCAGCGGGTGAGCAATTTTAGGGGGCTTTAAGCCAAAATCGACTTTTCCGATTTTGGCTTAAAGCTCCCTATTATTCCTGAAGCTTTTTGCCTAGGTTTTTCAACATAATGGCGTAGTCTCTTACCCACACGCTCCCTGAGTTATCAAGGTCAGCCGCTTTTGAGCGGGTCAAATACGATTTAAGAAATACAGCATAATCTGCCCCAGTAATCGCAGAGGGGGTCGAGGTAACTTCAAAGTTTCCAGGTAGCAGAGTAATCTCCTTTGGCATCTGCTGTGCATCAATCTTAACAGGGAGCATGTTCCTTGCGGCTATGAAGAGGCTTTTGGTGTTTGCTGAGACGGGCAAGCAGGGCACGTTTCCGTTTTGCAAAACCGCAGTGTAAAAGCTGTAACTATGATTGTCAGTGGCTCCAATATACATTAACGGATTTTTAACGGTATCTTGCACCTGAATTTTGAAACTCTGACATTTGAAATTTTGATGAGGTATAAGGGTAGTTTGCTTACTCTTATTAAGCTTTAAAGTTAAGGGGGCTTCAGGGCATGTGAGTTTATAGGTCGTGGGGGCAATTTTTACAGCGACGGCTGCTAGAAAATCTCCACCGTCCTCGGCTCGAATGTACACCGGCTGGTTAGGCACACAGTCAATGTGCGAGGGGATTACCCTTTGATTGAAGGCAATAAGCATCTTTGAAAGAAGACTTGCTGGAGTGGAAGTAGGCAAAGGCGTAGGGGTAGTGGTATGCGTGGGCTGTGGAGTGTGAGAAGGAAGGGAATTAAGTATTAGCTTAGCAACCAGATCTTTGGGTGTGATATTAGGAAATCTTATGTAAGTGTTGGTAAAAGGTTCACCCGAAAGCGGAATCTTTTGGCCCCTTAAGATGATGGAGTAGTTTTTGTTAGGGCTAAAAGATACTATCTGATTTGGTTTAAAGGTGGCTATGTTGGTAAAGGGGCTGTAGAATTGTACGTATTGAGGAGGTTGACCCGGGGTAAATCCAGCAAACCAGATGTTGAAGTTAGGCCATTGTTTTAAGTTAATAAAAGCGTAGGTTAGATTCCAGTGTACTACAGCATTAGCGACGGTTCTGCATTCCTGATCGTCTGCATAGAGCACAAGGTTAGCGGGTTGAGGGAAAATTGTGAGTCCGTCCTTGAATTTTATAGTGAGTTTAGAGTTTGATAGCTTAAGCTTAGCCATAGGCAGTGGGTCTGTGTTTTGATTAAATAGAACTCCCAGAGTATAAATGCCTTGTTTTGTGGCTGTAAGTTGGAGTTCGTAAAGTACGGTTATTTGATCTTTGTGCTTTGCGATAAATTCTGAAAACTCCATAGGTGGGATAAGAGGTACCGGCCTACAACTCTTATCTAGTTTGCCTTTAAGATTAATAGTTTGTTTGTGGGTTAAAACAGCTTTATTGAAGGGTTTGAAAAATCCAGGTTTGTTAAGGAGTATTATTACGACGAGAGTAAGGGGCAATATTAGGAGTGTAGCGATGACTAGGATTTTTTTGTGGGCATTCTGCCGTAGTGTGTTTAATTGGTTCATAAGGATCAGATTAGTATATTGTACCTGAAGGCGTGAATTTATTCAGGAGGCGAGTGGGGCTTTAAGCAAAAATAGAAAAGAAGGCTATTTTTGCTTTCCGTATACTGAAAAATCCCTGGTGTCGGCGCTGATTACTGTTTTATATTTCGCTAGTTGAGGATAAAACTAAATTAGTTAGGTTCTTACCGTAAGTAGCGTCAAGAATTTATGTAGAGGATGGAAAGATTTTCAGAAAGTTTCTGTCAAGCGCGGAAACTTTTTAGGTATATGATATAATGCCTTGTGGACCTGTTGATGTTGAAAGACTCGAGGGAGATGCTATATCCTCGGGTGTCAAATCAGATATTCTCTATACTGAATATCCCTGTTAAGAGTCGTGATATAAAGGTTATAAAACCACGCCAGAAGATTGTAACTTTAATAGGACCGAGAAGAGCAGGGAAAACTTATTTGATGATAGGTCTTGCAAAGCGGGTGTTTAAAAAATTGGGGTCCAAGCAGGTGTTTTATTTAAACCTCGAAGATGAACGGGTTCTTGAAGCGCCCAAAGAATATGTCAATGCCATTGATGACTTTTTGCATGATGCGGATTTTAAACGTCCTGTTTATATGTTTTTAGATGAAGTGCAGAATCTTAAGGATTGGGATTATGTTGTCGCCCGGATTCATGCGCGGTATCCAAAAGTGAGACTATATTTGACGGGGTCTAATTCTTCTACTTTATCGTCTGATATTGCTACAACCCTTCGAGGAAGAACATTGGCTCAATACGTCCCAACACTAAATTTTAAAGAATTTATAAGGTTTAAGAGGAAAAGCGCTCAACTTAAACAAGGTCTTAGACCTAGTGTATTAGTTTCAAGATTGTTTTATGAATATTTAACCTTTGGTGGGTTTCCAGAGGTGGTGTTGGAAAAGTTAGAGCCTATAAAAAAACAAATCTTGCGAGAATATTTCGACGTTCTTCTATTTCGTGATGTAATAGAGAGATTCTCCAACAGATTTATCAACCCTAAAATCCTACGCTTCTTGATAGAACGAGTTGCGGAGAATGTAACAAAACCTACTTCTGTTAATAAAATCTACAATCAATTAAAAAGCCTTGGTTATAAGGTAGACAAGAACGATCTATACGATTATTTAAACGTCTTACAGGATGTACTGTTTTTGCAGGGGATAAAAAAATATCACAAGTCAAGTATAAAACGTGAGAACTCGTTAAAGAAATACTATTTTATAGATGTGGGGTATATGCAGATATTAAAATTCATCACCGCAGAAGATTACGGTAAACTTCTCGAGAATCTCATCTATTTAGAACTCAAAAAACGGTATGATTCTATTTTTTACCTGCAGAACGGGTATGAATGCGACTTTGTTGTAATAAAAGATCAGCAAGTAATTCCTATACAAGTTGTATATCATTTAAGTATAGATAACATTAGACGTGAGACTAGGGCACTGTACAGGGTAATGAGATATACTGGAGCTAGAAAGGGGAGACTAATTTTCGCTACAGTAGATAAATATGTTAAGAATCTATTTCAAGGAGGTTTAAAATCTTCTGCGTTGAGGTACTTTAATCAGGATTTTGAAAATATAGAATTTATAAATGTATTGGAGTGGTTTTTAGGGTAGAAAGGGTTGCAACGTAGTATTTGTCGGACCTATACAGTGACATGAAAGGGGGCGTCATTTCTGCGATAATTACTTTCCTGCAGACCCAGCATCACAAAGATGTTGTGTTGAGTATTGTAGGCGATGAAGAAATCGGAGGTCAAAATGGTACGAATTATTTAGTTAATGAGCATAATTTGTGGGGAGAGTATGCATTTATTTACGAACCTACAAATCTGAATGTGTCACTAGGCCAGAAGTCAGGGATGTTCGTTAGGCTTTCTTATCGAGGTTACCAGGGGCATGGGGCATATCCCCATAGAGGGCCAAATGCCTTATTAGTATTCTATGAATACTGGAAGGCGCTGGAGAAAGAATTCAATCTTAAGAAGATTCGCACAGATGACGACGCTTTTGATAGTGTAACTATTACTCCTTCTTATTTGAAGGTCGGTAACAGGAAGAATAAGAATGTTGTTCCTGGGAGGCTTGAAGGTTACTTAGACGTACGATTCCCTCCCACTATAGATGTAGAAACTATCCAGAGTAAATTGGATAGTTTAGCCCGACGGTTTGGAATCCACTTACATTTTCATTATGTCGGGAAAGGTTGGCGTTTAAAGGTGGGTGGGGATTTATACAATGCTGTAGTAAATACATATCTGCAAATTTTTAAAGCTCACCCAACCTTCATCAAAAAGATGGGGACCAACGACGGTCGGTATTACGCTGAGAAAGGGAGTCAGATAGTAAACTTAGGCCCTGGAGACAATAAATTGTCTCATAGTGATAAAGAGTGGGTGGATATTAAAGATGTAGTAAAAGTAGCTGATTTTTATTCCGCTTTGATTGATTCGCTTCCTTAGGGGTAGTAAAGCCCTGTCCCCCATTTTGCTATTTCCCCTCCACCTGATATAATAGCTAACTTAAATAAGTTAATCTTCTTAGACTATGGCGGTAAATATACAGTCAGTTGATGAATTTAAGCAGGAAGTTTTAGATGAAAAAGACAAAGTTGTTCTTGTAGACTTCTGGGCAGTATGGTGCATGCCATGCCAGATGCTCCATCCTATTATTGAGGCTTTATCTGAAGAATTTGGTGATGATCTTAAAGTTGTGAAGGTAAACGTTGATGAACAGCGGGAACTTGCTGCTGAATATGGGATCATGAGTATTCCTACTGTTATTCTTTTCAAAGACGGCAAGCCCTTTAAGCAGTTTATTGGCGTAAGACACAAAGACGAATACGCAGAGGCCATTAAAGAAGCAATGGGCTCTGAAGCGTAGCCTGAGGGCGTGGGGCAAAATGCGGGGCTGGCGCATTTTGCCCCACGCCCAAAATGGACTCTTTTTTCATGGCAGAGGGAAGTGGCATATCCGTAGAGTCATTCAAAGCGGCTGGGGAAGGAGCAATTTTAGAGGCTCACGCAAGAATTGGCTTTTTTCGATTTTACTTATTTACCTAAAAGCCCCCTAAAAGCGTTTTACCCTAGACGGTGGCAACGATTGGGATACCTTAAGATTCCAATACATCCTACTTCACTGATTTAATGTTCTTTATCACGTAATAGAAAAATGTTGGGTCTTTCCCTTTAAAATGCACAGCATAGTAGATGGTATTTTTGGGGTTAGGAATTACAGCAAAGCACAGCGCTGTTTGTTTGTTATCAGCGCAAGAAATGCTGGCTTTAGCGCTAGGAGTAAGAGTGTGTTTTAGCTTAAAGTCAGAAAAAGTAAATGAAGTGTTAGTCTCTGCTAGATAATTTTTGATCACCTCTTTTAAGACCTTATCAATCTGAGAAAACGATAGATCTGCAACAGGAGCAGGCGTATATTTAAGCGCTTTAATCGTAAGAGATGCCCCAGTGCGGGAATTCTTAAAAATCAGGTCCAGAACCTTCATAACCGGAGACTTGGTTACCTCTAGCTTCCACTCCACAGGATAGCTTAATATCCAAAAGGTTGACTTAGGGGTGGTTTTTCCGCTTTTTGCTTTAAGCTCGAAGTCTTTTTGCTTTATTTTAAGCACCTTATCAGCTAGCGCATTTATCGCCTGAGAATAGGTGATTGTTTGATACCAGATGTCATGATAGATGGTGTAGATTCTAAGGCCTTTTTTAAGCTTGGGATTGTAAAAATAGATTCCGTCTAGATGATCTGGATCGCCTTTTGGCACCTCTCTTACCTTTTCCCAACCGTAGCTTGGAAGAATCTTTTGGTAAAATTGTGCTACTTTGTCGAATGAATCTTCGTTGGTTATAAGGTATACTGAATTGCCTTTGTTTAAGAATTCAACTATCTCCCGTATATCTTGAGAGTTAAAGCCGTAAGGCGGGTTTTGAATAATCTTGGGATCTTTTGGATCTTTGATTACATCTTCGAAAACGAACTTGCTGTACGGATATTCTGGGACTTTGGTGAGCCACTTGACCATTTTATACTGTTGTTTGTCGTGTTTTATAAGCTTAAATACTAAGATCTTTTTGCCTGTTTTCAAGTAGTACACAACTGAGAACAAGCTTAAGAATATCGTTCCGATTGTGGTGATTATTAAGATTGCAAAAAGGAGAAATTTGATTGCCTTCAGGAGCTTTTTTCTAATCGCTATAAGTTTTCTTTCTCTAGCAGCCTTGCTATACATGTGTAATAGTATATAATGATTCATGGCAACCCGTAAGATAAAGGGACCTTTGGTTCTTCTCATTTTAGACGGAGTTGGAAGTTACAAGCCCTATAAAGGTAATGCTGTGGCTTTAGGGAATACTCCTTTTTTAGAGAAGCTTTGGGATTCAACTCCCCACACTCTGCTTTTTGCGAGTGCTGAGTACGTGGGGTTGCCGATCGGTGTAAAGGGCAATAGTGAGGTGGGGCACACAAATTTAGGCGCAGGTAGAGTGGTGTATCAAGACCTGCCGAGGATCAACAAAGCCATTGAGAACAGAAGTTTTTTTGCAAACCCGATCCTAAAAAACGCTGTTAGTTATGCCAAGGCGCATACAAATACAGTGCATCTTTTAGGTTGTTTAAGCGATGGAGATGTTCACGCATCTATTGATCATTTTGAGGCTTTTTTAAGATTTTTCAGAGATTTTGCGCCAGATCTAAATGTTTATATTCATGCTTTTACAGATGGTAGAGACTCTCCGCCTAAATCTGCAGCTACATATTTTCAGCGTTTAGATTCATGGATTAAAGAGTACAAAGTGGGTAAGTTGGCTACAATTATAGGTAGACAATACGCGATGGATAGAAACTTCACCTGGGAGCGCACAAGGCTTGCTTATGATCTGTTGACTCTGGGCAAAGGTACTCCAGTTAGTAGCTGGGAAGAGGCTATAAACATCTCATACAATGCTGGGGTCACCGACGAGTTTTTTAAGCCTTTTGTTATAAAAGACAATGGAAAGATTCACACAATTGGAGACCAAGACGTAGTATTTTTCTTAAACTACAGACCTGATAGAGCTGTGCAGTTGACTAAAGCATTTGTAGAGCCAGATTTTATGGGCTTTGAGCGAGAAAAGGTGCTGCATGATCTTTTCTTTGTTACAATGACTCGATACTCTAAAGACCTAGAGGGGCTTGTTAAGGTACTTTTTCCGCCTAATGATGTGGTAGCTCCTATGGGAGAACTTGTTTCAGCAGCAGGCATGCGCCAGTTAAGGCTTGCTGAATCCCAGAAATATCCCCATGTTACATATTTTTTCAACGGCGGGTCAAATGTGCTATACCCTGGCGAGGATAGGGTAAAGGTGCCTTCTCCGGATGTTCCTACTTTTGATCTTAAGCCAGAGATGAGCATTTATGAGGTGGTTGATGTGTTTGAACAGAGGATAAATCAGAATGTTTATGATTTCTTTGTTATCAACTTTGCAAATGGTGATATGGTGGGACACACCGGAAATCTTAAGGCTTCTATGAAAGCCATGGAGCATGTGGACAAGGCAGTAAAAAGGGTAGCAGAGCTTGTTTTAGCTAAAGATGGGCTCTTGTGTGTTACAGCTGATCATGGAAATGTAGAAGAGGTCATAAATGAAAAAACTGGCGGTATAGATACTGAGCATTCTATTTATCCTGTGCCTTTTATGCTAGTAAGTAAAGATGCTAAGGCGCGTTGGCTTCAAATGGGCAAGCTTGCGGATGTAGCACCAACGCTGCTTTATTACTTAGGAATCGAGCCTCCCGCGTATTATACTGGGAGAGTACTAGTGTGAAAGGGAGCTGGGGCGAAATCGTAAAAAGTCGATTTCGCCCCAGCTCCCCTTGGCTCCTGCGTCGGTAAGCGGCTCTTATCTGTAGGCTGTTTCGACGATTAAAGCGGGGTTTAGGACGCCGGCTGCTCTTCGGCCTTCGTATCTTAATACAATTGGGAGGATTTGTATAGGCTAGGAATGTCCTATCTCCAGGGGAGAGCGGATAAAACCTTTTCGTTTTATCCGCTCTCCCCTGGCAAAATATCCTAGAGTTTTATAGTATAATCCATAATGCTTCATGAATATAACACGAGAGTTTATGCAAAAATAAGACTTTTGTTAACCTTGCTCATTCCTCTATTTGCAGTATTTATCTATCTTGTAGTATTTAGAATCAGGTGGGATATTTACTCTAGACTTTTAAGCTTTAAGCCCAGCACAATTTATTTAGGTGAGCCTAAGTCAGTTGAGCCTGCAGAGCAGGGGGTTTTAAAGCGGGTAAGGTTTGTAAATATAAGACACAGGCAGAGGGTAGAGCAGATACGGGCCTTCTTTAGACGTTATAATTCGCCTTTAGCAGACTATGCAGATGATTTTGTCTCAGCAGCTGAGAAGTACGGAATAGATTATCGTCTTATGCCTGCTATCTCTATTGTAGAATCTGGCGGCGGTAAGCATCTCTTTAAACCGCATAATCCTTTTGGTTGGGGCAATAAAGGGTATCCAAGTTTTAAGGCTGCTATTTATGATGTTGCGCGAGGTTTGTCGGTCTACTACCGTACAGGTAGAACGACTCCAGCTACGATCTCTAAAACTTACAATCCCGTAACACCTAAGTCTTGGGCTTTAAAGGTAGGTTACTTAATGGGGACGATGAGGTATATCCGTTAGTTGGGATCGTCCTCAGTCACTATGGAGTATCAGACAGGAGTCAGTACTTATGCCTGTTTGGCCCTATTTAGGGCTACATTCTTTGAAGGTCAAGACATCTCCTGGTTTGCAACTACATTCTCCGGAAGGGACCTCTAATACCAGATCGGCCGCTTCCATTGGGGTATATATAGGGCAGGGTTTTTCCCTGCAGCTCGGTGGATTCTTTATTATGTCTACCACGTAAGCCTCGTTTTCCCCTTTGCGTTTTAGATAAATTATGTCTAGCTTGATCCAGGTTTTGTACATCCAGAAACCGTACTTATCAGGTTTTGAAAATACAAACAACATGCCAGAGCTTTTGGGCAGACTTGAGATCTTAGAAAGTCCCTTTTGTTTAGCTTTTAAAGAACGGGCGACCTTTAGGGTGAAAGAGTGTGATGAAAAGGAAGCTTTTACGCAGTCATTGTCTTTAAGCATAGTAAAAATGGAGCTTTTTTGGTAGCTGCCAGGGTTAACTAAAGTTTTTAAAAAGGATGTAACTATCAGTATGGTTATCCCTGCGCACAGGAAGAGTAGTAGTTTATGTGGGAAACTCCGTAGCAGGGGTAAATTTCGTGACTTTTTTCTCATGGCCTTAACCTACATTTTGTGTTCTCTGCAGCACGGTAGGTTTTTACGCCGATAGTGGGCTGGGGGGCGAAATCGTTTAAACGATTTCGCCCCCCAGCCCACTTGGTTGCAGAGGTATCGTCTCTAGTAGATAATATCATAATGCCTTATGCCATGATCTTGCAGCGGCGTGCTTCTGTATGGAGCGCATCTTGGGACTTTATCTCTGTTATGACCTTTTTGCCGGTTTGGTATTACTTAGAATTTGTTCCTTATTTTCTGGGGTTTTCTTATCGATTGGTTTTGTATCTTAGGGATTTTCTTTCTGTAAAAGAGGTGCTCGTTCATTTTTTTAAGCCGTGGAAAAACTCCAACACTTTGGCTGGCTGGGTGGCTGGATTTTTAGTAAAGGGAATCTATGCCTCAGTAGTAGTACCCCTGTGGGTATTGTTTTCTCTTGCTGTCTTCGGACTCGTCTTCATCGTGGCAATGCTGCCACTAGGGATTCCGATTATGTTTATCTTAGGTTGGCTTAGCTTATGGCAGGGAAGATAAAGGAGCAGGTAGGACAGATTATAAAAGAGCTGGAACATTTTGGTAGATCTTTTTATGTAGTGTTTTTCCTTAAGCTTATCGGCGTAGGCCTTATAATCCTTGGCTCTATTATTAGTATCCCATGGCTTATACTAGGGAGCCTTTGGGGGGTTTTAGTAGGCGTAAGCCTCGTGGCTCTGGGTGGTATAGTGATTGTCTTTCACAAGATGATGTTTAAAGATCCTCGGGCCTACAGAGAGATAAGGCTTGATCAGCTTTTTTTGAGAAAACCTACGTCCATAGAGGCTTCACTTAGTGCATATTTTACACTTGATACATTCGAGGCCCTCTATCTTTTCTATACAGATAGATTCAAAGAGCTCTCAAAGAGACCTTATGCCAAAGAGGCCTTTGAGTATCTTGGTATTAGCCCAGAAGACTTTAAAGCAAGCTTAAGTTCTAACAAGCCAGATATCTCTCTTGTCATTGAGAAGATCTACAAATGGTTCACGTCCACAACCGATGTGTATATCGGCCCAGAATATGTGATGGCAGCAATCATTGTGCTAGTGTGCAAAGAGTTTAAAAATCGCCCTGTGATACCTAAACTTTACGTAAGATATCACAATCTTTTCAGGGCTTTAGGGTTTGTTAAAGATATTCTAAACCCCGAATCTATTTATCTATCTCCTGCTGGGATCGCCGATTCTTGGAGTTCTGGGTTTACATTTTATACCTTACAGCTTGCAACAGAGCTTGTAAGCTATTTAAAGTATGCGCCAGGAATCTACGGAATAGTGCATCTTGATAGTATAAATCGGCTTATTGAAGTATTGTTAAAACAGGAGCATCCTAATGCCCTTTTAGTCGGTGATGTAGGAAACGGCAAAACCAGTATTGTTTACGGGCTTGCCCAGAGGATTTTAAGTGCCACCGTTCCAGATGCCTTAAAAGATCTTAAAATCTTTGCAGTTGATTTTAATAAGCTGCTCTCATCTGTTTCTAAGGTAGGAGGGCTTGCAAATTTTTTAAAGCTCTGGGAACAAGAACTTCAGCTTAGCCCGAACGCTGCGTATTTTTTTGATGATCTAGGTGTACTTCTCTCTACTGAAGCTAACAGAGAGCTACTTATCCAGATCCTTAACCTCTTGATCAAATACAAGCGCCCTATCATAGCCACTATGAATACAGCGAACTTTAATAGCTTTGTAAAGCAGTTGTCTGTTCTTGCAGATAATTTTGAAGTAATCCAGGTGCCTGAGGCAAGCAAAGAGGAGACTTATGATGTTTTGCTGAGTAAGATCCCTTTTTATAGGGATCAGTACAAAGTCGAAGTTATGATACCTAGCATATACGAGACAGTGAGGCTTTCTGCTCAATACATGCCCAATGTTAGATTTCCTAAAAAAGCGGTTGTGGTTTTAGACAAGGCTTGTGCACTTGCTGCAGTAGAGAATAAAAAGGTGGTTGATAAAGATATCATCCTTAAGGCTCTTGAGGCTTTATCTGGGGTAAAGATAGGGGTGGCCAAGGGAGAGGAGAAAAGACTGCTTAATTTAAAACAGGCAATTTATAAAAGGTATGTAAACCAGGAGCAAGCAGTAGAGGAGGTAGTAGAGGCGCTAAAGAGGGCAAGGCTTGGCATAGCCAACAAGAAGTGTCCAATAGGTGTGTTTTTGTTTATGGGGCCTACGGGGGTTGGTAAGACATATTTGGCAAAAGTGGTAGCTGCTGAATATTTTGGGACAGAGCATAAGGTAATAAGGGTAGATCTGTCTCAGTATAAGCTAGAGTCCGATATCTATCAGATTCTCCAGATACTTTCTCAGGTGCGTTTAAGTCCTTACTCTTTAGTTTTGCTTGATGAGTTTGAAAAAGCCCATCCTTCTATCCATGATATGTTTTTGCGAATGTTTGATGAGGGGGTGATAAAAGATCAAAACGGAGAAGATCTTTACTTTACCAATTCACTTATAGTAGCAACTAGTAACCTGGGTAGTAGAGAGATCTTATCAAACGCTGGTGATTATACTAAGCTTAAAGAGCAGTTAATGAAGCTAGTGCTTGAATATCTAAAGCCAGAGCTTGTAAACAGATTCGACGGAGTAATCGTGTTTAAGCCCTTAAGTAAAGAGCATCTAAAAAAGATCGCAGGACTTTTGCTTGCAGAGCTCGCAGAGAGGCTTAAAGCCCAAGGTATTCAACTTATCTATTCTGACGATCTTCTAACTCGAATAGTAGAGAGTGCTTATGACCCTGCTATGGGAGCGAGGCCTATTAGACGATTTATAGAGACTAAGCTCAAAAGCCAGATAGCAGACTATGTGCTTCGGTTTAAAGCAGAAAGTTCACAGGTGCCTAATGTTGTAGATCTTGATAAGCTATGGGAAAAGGCTCAAAGCTAGCGGGGAAGGCTTCTTACGGTTCTGGAAAAACAGCGACTAGGGGTGGGCTTTATCTTAGAAGGCAAAACACGAGAAAAGTAAAAAACAGTGGCCGGAGCCGCGTGGGTAGCGACAGTAGCCCTAGTGCAGCTGTGATATCACGTCCTAGGGTTGCAGTGGCCTTATCAGGTGGGGTTGATAGTTCCACAGTGGCTGCTTTATTGGTTGATCTTGGGTTTAAGGTAATCGGGGTTCACTATACCCGTTGGCATCCTAGAGGCCAGAATTCGGAGGATTGCCCTTGTAAGAAAGATCTAGAATACGTCGAGAGAGTAGCCAAACAATTAAATATACCCCTAGAGGTATATGATTTTAGAACTCTTTATAAAAGGCAGGTCTTTGAGCCATTCTTGACGGGTTACAAGCATGGCTTTACTCCAAATCCAGATGTGCTGTGTAACCGATACATAAAATTTGGAGTTTTACTTGAAAAGGTGATAGGTCGCAAGGCAGAATATTTAGCCACAGGGCATTACGCCGTAGTATCAGCAAAAGATAGGTTCTTATGGGATCTACCAGCCGAAAAGACTAGAATATTTAACGGCTTAGATAGACGAAAAGATCAGTCGTATTTTCTGTATAATGTGAAGCCTGAAGCCTTAAAGTACGTAACATTTCCTTTAGGGTTTTTAACCAAAGCTTGGGTGAGAAAGTTTGCTGCTTATTACAATCTCCCCACTGCTTCCCGAAAAGATTCTGTGGGGATCTGTTTTACAGGAAAGCTTGAGCTCTCAAAATTCTTAAAAGAAGCTTTAGGGGAAAAGCCAGGTCCTATAATTGATCTTGAAACAAATCAAAAGGTAGGAGAGCACAAGGGGGTCTGGTTCTATACCATTGGTCAAAGAAAGGGGCTTAAAATTGGAGGGCTAGATACTCCGTACTATGTGGCTAAGATAGATGCGACATCAAATATTGTATACGTAGTAAAAGGCAGGGAGAATCCGCTTCTTTATCGCCGCCGAATAATTCTGCAAGATCTTAATCTCTTTGAGCCAGTAAAGAAGGGGCAAGAACTTTTCGCATCAGTCAGATACAGGCAAACTCCGATCCCTGCAACCGTGGTTGCTGTAAGCAGACAGAGTATAACTGTTAGCGCAAAAGATAAAGGCTTTTGGGCTCCTGCTCCGTATCAGGCCGGCGTGCTTTTTAGCAAGGCGGTGTTTCATCAGGATTTAGAGTTTGAAGATCCAAGCCAGGTAGTGAAGGCTTTCAAGGATGGTAGCTTAAGGGGCAAAATAGAGTCGCTTTCATCTTCCTTGGCATACGTAATGGGCGGTGGCATAATAAAGAATGCCTAAAATCACAGGGAAAACCACAATTGCCGAGGTAATAAATACTGTTCCTAATGGGTATGAGCTTTTAGCAAAACTTGGAGTCCCATGCGTGGTGTGCCCTTTAGGTTCAGTGGAGACTCCGTACCTTACGCTTGAGGCTGTAGCCTCGATGTATCATCTTGATCTTGAGAAGATTTTAGATCAGTTGAATAAGGCTGCTGCTGGCGAAGTTAGCTCCTATGGTTTGATAATCCCTTATGCGTCGATTAGAAACACCACACCACTTAGAAGATACAAAGCCTTGGTTAAAAAGATTTTTAAAGACCCTTTAGTTTTAAAAGCCATAGGCAAGAGGGTAGCCACGGGGGAAACAGCGGACACAGAAGTAGAGCAGGGTAGCGCACATGCTAAAACTCAGACTGCTTTTGGTCGCAAAGCAAAAGCGCCTGCTGATGAGACTTCGTCGCAAAAGGCTAGCTTGTCCCTTGAAGCAATCGCTTATGAAGCGCCATCAGATAATCTAGCGGTGGCAGTAGCTCTGCTTGAATTTTTAAGAGATGCGCGGAAAAAGCTCTCTGCTAGCCAGTTTGAATGTTTAATTAAAGGTTTAGACTTAGAGCGCCTGTTGGTTGTAGTTTTAAAAACTCCGATTTCTGAGCTTTTGTCTTACCTTAAGATTGACACAACAGCCAAGCGTCTGTATTCGGCTCCGTTTTATGCTAAATCTTATAAGCTAGAAAAGTATGATATTTTTTTGGCCTTTGGTTTGGGTTTAGCGTTTGCAGTGTCAGTGCCAGCGCTTCTTAATGGGTTATCTCTTTTTATGCTAGATACTCTGCCAAGTGCGTGGTATAGACTAAGATTGCTGCTTGAGAAGTGCGGAGTGTCGGCGAGGCGGTGTATTAAGTTATGTCCTCCTTATTATAGAAAGGCCACGAAAGAGGTCTACAGATCATCAGAGGTTGTATTAAAGCTTGCTGAGCTATTAAATAGCAAGAAAAAGGCTAAAAAATATATGCGAATTTTAGCCAAACGTTTGGGCATTTACACCAAAAGGAAAAAGCCGTTAAAAGAGGGGAAGATAGGGAGGATAGTTTAGGGGCCTTACGCAAAACCGAAAAAGCAGTAAATTCGTCGGGGATTTCGCATATTGCTTTGGGTTGTTTCTGAGCCGCATCTTATTATCATTAAAGCATCTTCGAGAGCTCTTCTAGTGAGCTTAATACTTTGGCTTTTGTATACTCCTGTACAAATCTTATTTTAAGCTTACTTACAGCCGAGCTTACAGCGCTAAGTTGGGTAAGTACCTGTTCAGGGTCAAAGTTATCAGATTCTAGCATTCTTAAGATTCCTTTTAGTTGTCCCTTGGCCCGGTTTATGCCGTCTTTGATACGCTTGGTTTGGATGTAGACGGCCAAACTGTTTTTGTAAGAAGCATGATTTTTGGTTTTGAGGTTAGATGATTGCATGGTCGAAAAAGAGTTAAATTAGATGGTTGAGTATATACCCTGAGGGGTATATTGTCAAGGGGAAAGACTGTTTTAATACACCTCAGATCCTTTCGAGTAGGGGCTTCTGAGAGAGGTATAGAAATAGCCTTGAGCCAGAGAAGATATCGATCTTTGCCTCGTCCGTTTGCATAACCCTCCCCCTAAGCTATAATACCTCAATGACCTACTCCTTAACCTTTGATAAAAATCTAGGCCTTTTAGATTTTGATTTTGGGAAGCATAAGGCAGGTGTCTTTGTCGAGTTTAGGCCTTTTGATTCTCAAAGTGTGCTTAAGCTGAAAGACAGATCTGCAGTTGTTGGTTTGATAGATCTAAAAGATAGACTTAATCTTGAAGGCCTAGATCCTATAGCCCGCGTTGAGAAGGAGTGTATTAAAAATCACTGCGTTTATGTGTTCTCTGAAGGCAAGTATAGTCCCTATCCTGGTTTTGAGATGCAGGTTTATATAACCGACGGTGCTGGAGTTGTAGCCTTTGAATGGCAGAAGATAACTACAGGAATTACTATTGGTAATCCTAGCTTAGAACTTATAAAACAAATAGAAGAGGTAGAGGTGCTTGTAACATCCGGGGCTTTGGCTCAAAGCGCAATATCTGAACTTAACCCGGTTATGGTGGTGCTATACAAAGGCGTTGAGGCTTATTCTAAAGAGTCAGGAGCAAGTGAGATAGTAAAACAGAAGAAGGTTAAAGTGAATATAAAGCTTGATCAGCGCGATATGTTAGGGCTTAAAGTTATTGATATTACCTAATGGCTACTGCTAAGGTTCCGCCTCACAATGTCCAGGCAGAGCAGAGTGTGTTAGGAGCCCTGCTGCTTGAAAAAGATGCCGTGGTTAAAGTCGCCGATATTTTACGCCCTGAGCATTTCTATGATAAACGGCACGGCATCATCTATGACGCTATAGTGCAGCTTTTTTTAAGCGGAGTTCCTGTAGATCTTTTAACGCTTATTGAGTATCTTAAAAAGCACAGGCTTTTAAAAAAAGCAGGGGGAAGAGCATATATAAGTGGATTGGTTGATGCAGTCCCTACTGCTGCGCATGTTGTGGAATACGCCAAGATAGTAAAGGAGCATGCGGTAAGAAGGGGCCTGATAAATGCAGCCTCATATATTACTGAGGTGGCTTTTAATTCTTCTGAGCCTATCACAGAGGTTTTAAACAAGTCTCAGCAGAAGCTTTTCGAGGTCTCTGTAGAAGGGATCGACAAAGGCTTCGTACATGTTAAGGATCTTTTAGAGCAAGTTTATGAAGAGGCGGCACTGGTTAGCGAGAATGAGGGCGGAATTATGGGGCTTCCGTCTGGGTTTAAGGATCTAGATAAGATGCTCGGAGGTTTTCAGAAATCCGATCTGATAATTGTGGCAGCTAGGCC
>WFZK01000008.1 GCA_015489595.1 Candidatus Dojkabacteria bacterium
AAAGCACTTTATCAGGATAGGACAAAGGAAGTTATACGTATTCGTTGCGATAGATATAAAGACCAGGTTAGCTTTTGCAATGTTTTATGAAAGGATGAGGAGCGGTGATGCTGCGGAGTTTTTAACAAGAGGGATCAAGTTTTTTGGCAGTTTTGGAGAGCTAAAATATATCCAGACAGATAACGGAGGTGAATATGAGAAAGAGTTTGACAAGAAGGTTAAACAGTTAGGGTTAATACATGTGTACAGTGAGGAAGGGAAACCTAAAGAGAACGGATACGTAGAGAGGTTAATACGGAGCATAAATGGAGAGTTTTTGTGCGACTTGCCGGGAGATTTAAGTGTTGATGAGTACAATGCCCATTTGTTGGAGTGGCTTACGTACTATAATACAGAGAGGCCGCATGCTGGATTAAATTACAAGACTCCGGCAGAGGTAGCATATGGAAGCGGGAACCACACTTTGAATATAAATTTGTCTCAACTCTTTTGGATCTATATACAAATTTGCCAACCTGCCCCAAAAATGTCATAATATTCCATGGATCTTTCAGCAGTGGACACCAACCAAATCAAGCAGTGGTTCGCTCAGTTTAAGGAGCTTAAAGATAAAGGTCCAAGCGGCGAGGTTATAAATCTGTTTTTAGAGACAATAGATCGCATGTTAGAGAGTCTTAACATGTCTGTTGAATCTTCTGAAGCCTATCAGGTAAAATGGCAGCTACTTCAGGCTCTTTTATTAGAGGTTACAGCAGATTTCTGGAAAACCATAGGTGTGGAGCGTTTTACCGAAGAGATAAAGCCATACTTGTCAGCAAAAGATAATCCAGAAGCTCAACAAGAGAAGGTCTTAGAGCTTTTTAAGAAATATTCAGAGGAGTATCAACAGAAGCGAGGTCATCAGATATGGGTCCAGCTAAGAGATATAGGGGTTAATGTCTTAGATAGTTTTATCAAGAACCTTGGTAACTCCATCTCAGAAGAGCAGAGAGAAAGCCTTAAGGCAATTCTTCAACAGTACAGCGAATATGACCTAAGCGGCTTGGAGGAACCGCGGGAGTAACCTGTTCACGTTGGCTGGCCTTGGTTGGATATGACCCTTAAAACCCCCTCTTTACTCTACCACGCCCTTTCTCATATTCCAGCCTCTGGTTATGTGTTTTACAAAGACTTGGCAGATTTACTTGAAATCTCTCCGCGGGCTGTAGGGAATTTTTTGCATCAGAACAAAGATCCGTTTAAGTTTCCGTGTTTTAGAGTTTTAAATGTTTACGGTAGAGTAAGTAAAGCTTACGCGTTTGGTGGAGCAGAAAGCCAGCGCTGTTTACTAAAGCTTCAGAACGTTAAAAAACATTTCAAATTCCCTAAGGTCTTTAAGCTTTATTTTAGGCTTCTAAAAAGATTCGGGTTGCCAGGACTTTGGCCGTGGTATCAAAATGCTGTGAGCAGTCACGATCCTGAAGAGATAATAATCGGAGCTATTCTTACGCAGAATACTTCGTGGAAAAACGTTGAGGCCGCATTTAAGAATCTTTACTCGCATCTTAGAAAGTCGCGTGTTTCTTTGAAAGATATTCACGAGCTCTCACCTGACGTTCTTGCTAAGCTTATTGTCCCTGCGCGGTATTTTAATCAGAAGGCAAAGTACCTTAAAAATGTTGCGAGAGCTTTACTCGCAGCTGATAATCCAGGTCAGTTTTTCTTTTATGAGTTTTTAGATACTTTTAAGCTAAAAGTCACAGCGCTGGTTAAAGAGTTAGTAGCCCAAAAGCTCGGGTCTAATCAATTAGAAAAGTTAGGGGACTCTATACTTTTGGCTCTTGGGCTTCAAGGCCAGTTAGGGGATTATTCTGGCACTTGTGCTGCGGCCTTTAAAGCTTGCATGGAGTCTGGGGATTGCCACAAATTGTGGCTTAGGCCAAGTAGGGTAGAACCCTACGCAGTGGTTGAGAAGGTTTGTAAACTTGTGCGGACACTGCCAGAGTCACCGGCCTTGCTGCAAAGGATTTATTCACGAGTCTATCAGCAGGTGCGTGGCGAATTTACAGAGGCCCGCAGTAAGGTTAGACAGTTTCTTTTGGGTATAAAAGGGATAGGGAACGAGACCGCAGATACTATGATGCTTTATGCTTTTGGTTGGCCTACATTTGTAGTGGATGCGTATACCTTTAGGCTTATAAAGTTGGGTTTTTGGGGCAAATCCGCCTTTGGAAAAGGATCTTATAGTGAGGTGCAAAGATTCGTAGAGAGCCGTTATTCGCCGCTTCTGAGCGGCTTTAACCTGGGGTGGAGTATTTGCTGCAGGCTTGCCTGGCTATCGTTTGTTTATCAGACTTATCATGCGTTGATAGTAAGGTGGGGGCAGGAGAGACAATTCGAATCTTTTTGAGGCCTTCTCGTTTTTGCGTACCCCCTGTGATATTTGGTAGGTTTTCTTATAGGGTATAATCGGATGGAAATAGTTTACAGAGATGTCATGAGGGTTAGACCTACTTTAAATGGGCCTGAAGGCGGAAGGGGCGGCTATAAAGGTCCGGATTGGGAAGAGACCTTTAGGAGGCTTGAAAATTCCAGGGTAATTAAAAGTTCCCTAGCTATGTTTTCTAGTACAATGTTACTGGAGATATTTTATAGGTTGTCTGATCGGCAAATATGGCACGTGTTCGGGTGGTTATTTGTGGGTACAGCGCTTCTTTTTTCTTCATATAGCGCCTACAGAATGGCGAACTGGCAGCCAAGGGGGATTGAAGATAAGGATGGAGCCATAGGTTACTACGTTTTAGGAGGACATCTTTTCAGTTTAGGGGCCGCTCTAAGTCTTGCTGGTGCTATTACCTGGGTGTTGTATAAGGAGAGTGGGGCTTTAGAGTTAGCAGCTATCGGGGCAGCCATTGCTGTGCTAGGTGGAGCGGTTAAGAAGTTTATAGCTCAACGTAAGCTTAAGTAGGGAGCAAAACTGTCGCAACTCTTGTGAACCCGTATAACCCGTACAATACAATGCGTTGATTTGGTATAATAAGTTGTTGATAATATAAGATACTTTTACATAATGAGGTTACCAGAAATATGCGACTCCTTACGCCTAAAAACGAGAGCACAGAGGTTTGTGAAGGCAGCTGTTAAAGTTAGCGAATGGGTTTGGCAGAAGGTTAACACCGAAAGGGGGGCTAACCTCTTCTTCCGAGCCCTAGAGGCAAGTGCTGTAGGGGTTACGGCGGCCTATTTACTTGGCGGTGGGGATAAGAAGATACAAGCAGCTGTAGGAGGTCTATTACTATTAGGTCTATTCGAGTGGGGTAGAACACCAGTCCTTCACATGATTAATACTAGGAATCGGCCTGAGGAGTTGTAAGAATTCGAAGAGGATAAAGGACTCTAGAACTCTCACAACTTTTTTTGAACATATACAAGGCCTTCATGCCTCTAATGCTATAATGTTACATGCACCGCCTTTTTAGACCCAGTTCCATCGCTGTTGTAGGTGCTTCGCATCATAAAGGCAAGGTCGGTTTTGAGCTTTTTAGGAATGTATTAAATTCAGGTGTAAAGGCGGTCCCTGTAAATATAAAAGGGGGCGCGATTTTAGGGGTGTCTGCAGTAACATCGCTTCTTGACCTGAATTTTGTACCAGACGTAGTCTTGGTGGCTGTTCCAGTCCAGGCTGTTTTGGGTGTAGTAGAACAGGCAGTGCGTATGAAGGTCCCTTATGTTGTGGTTATAACTTCTGGATTTAAGGAATCCGGTAGTCAGGGGGCGTTATTAGAGCGGAGGATAAAAGAAACTGTGGCACGGAGCCAGACTCGGCTCGTAGGTGTAAATTGCCTGGGATATGCATCTAACCTTGAGGGGTTTTCCCTTAATGCTTCGTTTATACAGTCTCCTCCAGCGGGAGATGTTGCGTTTGTTTCTCAGTCAGGAGCTTTTGGTGCAGCGTTCGTAGACAGAATATTAAAAACTCGAGATTTTGGCCTTAGGTATTTCGTCTCAATAGGTAACAAAACAGATCTTACCGAGTTAGATTTCTTTGAGTATTTCAACCAAGATCCAAAAGTTAGGTCAGTAGCTGCCTATTTAGAAAGCATAGCAGATGGACATAGGTTTTTAAGGGTTGTGGCGCGGGGGCTGCTGAAAAAGCCATATGTTATTTTGCTCCCTGGAAGGTCAGATCAAGCTCAGAAGGCTGCCAGACTCCATACAGGTGCTCTAGCTAGCAATACAAAGATAACTGATGCTGTTTTTTCTAAGCTAGGAGTTGCATCTACCTATTCAATGCGAGGATTCTTTAATTCTATTAAGCTTTCAAGGAAGTTGGGTAAGAATCGTAGCCTCAATAACGCTTCGTTTTATGTTATTACAAATGCCGGTGGTCCTGGAGTAGTTACTACAGATCTTTTATCCGAAGCTGGTTTTAAGTTACAAACTACATCTAAGAATTTGCAAGAGAGGCTGGGCGCTGTCCTTCCCAAAGGCGCAAACGTGTACGGCCCCATTGATGTTTTAGGAGATGCTGATGCTAAACGTTACAGCGATGTCTTAGAGATAGTCACCAGCGATAAAAATGTGTCTGGTACTATTGTGCTGTTTACACCGCAGTTGGTAAGCGAGCCAGAAGAGACGGCCAGGGTGGTAGCAAGATATCAGAAAAAGAGAGTGTTTCCTGTATTTATAGGTGGTAAGCAGGTCTCTGGTGCCAAAGAGGTTTTAAGGTCAGCTGATATCCCTGTATTTGACTTTCCGCAGGATTTAATTGAAGCGTTAAGGAGTTTTAATTTCAAGACATATCCCTGGCCTATAGGGTTAGTAGATAAGGGGGTACGTGAGAGACAGTTAGAAGAATTAAAGAGTGTGGTTGAAAAACACAGAAGTTTTTTTGATAGGTTTAAAGGTAAGAGATTAGATCCATTGGTTTTTGATACCATCTTGCGAGCGTTGAGGTTGCCCCTGGCAGAGGCTGAGTTTATCCCATGCCGGCAGTTTGAAAAGTTAAGGTCTTCGGCGATGTATACCTTAATTAAGAATGCATCTCGCAAAATCAGGCTGCCTTGGGTAATAAAGCTTGTGGGGCCGGGGCTGCTGCACGGTACAGATATGGGATTTGTGTATCTTGGGATTAAAAACAAGCACCAAGCAGCCAACGTATTAAAGAGTCTATGGTCTAGAATTAAAAGGTCAGAAAATCTCTGCGATAGCCATACCTACGTTCAGATTCAGCGCCAGGTGCCTGTAGAGGCAGAGATGTTTGTTGGTCTAAAGTATGATTTAACCTTTGGGCCAGTCCTGGTCTTTGGTTCTGGGGGTATATTCGCGGAGTTAGTAGAGGATATAGCAGTGGTGCCGCTTCCTGCTGGCAGAGATGAGTTAGAAGATAAGCTGAAGAAGACCAAGCTTTATAAATTAATAACGGGCTATAGGGGCGCTAAGCTGATTAATCCAGAAATGGTAGTCAGTCTTCTGCTTAGGCTCTCACTGGTTGCGCGCGTGTTTAGTACTTTTTCTGAGATGGATTTTAATCCAGTTGTGATTAACAAGCAGGGGCTTTTTATGGTTGATTATAAGCTAGTATTGTAAAGCCATGTCAGTACGGATGCGAATGTACAGTTCGTCTGGTTATGTGACAACAGCGCAGATTGTAAGGGTTTATATTCATAACGAATCAAAGGATAAGGTGAGCTTAGGAGAAGCTACACTTAAAGTTTACGGAGAGGGCAGCGGTTTTGAGATTACTGACCCGGCTTCTGATGTAAAACAGTCTAGATTTGAGAAATTCGGAACCTCTATTACAGCGCATCTTCCGGCTGTTGAACTTAAGCCTGATCAGTGGCTTGAGGTTTTTAGATTTACCCTAGTACCTAAAGACCGGGGGCGGGTAAGGATTGTGGTAGAGCCGGTTGATAATAATAGTTGGCCTTCAACCTACAGGGAATTCACCTTGGCTGGAGCTAGGGTGTTTAATGAGAAGATAACTTTTACTGAGGAACAGTCCCCTACCCCTTCGCCAGTAAGCCATACTCCGACCGTTGCAGGACAAGCTCCCGCAGCCACGAGTAGAGGATTCCCGCTGTGGCTGGGGTTTATAGATGTAGTAGGAGTCTTTGTTATAATTGTTTTAATCAAAAACATACTTAATTTATTAGCTAGGAAGAAGCATGGCAAAAAAGATCAAAGTTAGAGTAACTCTAAATCAGGATACTTGCATAGCTTGCGGAACTTGTGGAGCCCTTATGCCCGAGGCATTTGAGTTTGATCAGAAGGCTGGGAAGTACTCTGTAAAACCAGAGTTTAGAGAGATAGAGGTAGATGAAGAGACATACAAGCGTCTTAAAGAGGCAGAGAGCATGTGCCCTACGCAGTCGATTAAGGTCGAGAAGATAGAGTAATGCGCAGTTTCTTAAGGCCGGTAGTAGATTCACGTGTGGTAAAGCCTCTTGTAAAGTTTGATCGTTATATTTCAGCACTTTTTGTAAATTGGGCGCACAAATACAGTCTAGTACATGATTTTTTCACTGTTGTGAGAGTTTTGACAAATATTTTGGGGATACCGGTATATCTTTATTTGCTGATAAGCAGTACGGAACTATCATTTTCGCAACTATTAGTTTTCCTAGGTTTTTGGCTTTTAGGCGGTATAACAGTTGAATTGGGGCTTAAGAATTTTTTTGCGAGGGTTAGGCCAGAAGCTAAGGTTAAAGTCTTTTCCTTTCTGGGAATAAAGTTTTCTAAGCCAACCTCTTATTCGTTCCCGTCTGGGCACGGTTTTCACGCAGGGTTTATTGTAGCTACAGCTTGGTTGCTTGGAGTCAAATTTAAGTGGGCAATTACAGGAGTGGCTCTAGTAGTTGCTGCCTCTAGAGTTTTTTTAGGCTTTCATTACGTTATGGATGTAGTGGCAGGTTTTATTCTTGGAGCGTTGTATGGGATATTTGTTGTAAAAATTTTGTAGGGGTCTCACTCAAAAATCGAAAAGGTGAATTTTCGCGTGAGACCTCTAAATTGCTCTTCCTCCAGCTGCTTTGAATGACCTTACGGTCAGTAGCCCTCACCACCGTGAAAAAAGAACTTACTTTAGGGCGTGGGGCGAAAATTTGCGGGGATGTGATAGTGTTACTTTCCTTTACTGTTGCAAAATTCTTTATGGATGGGTTTGTCGCTTTTGAGACTGGAGAGATTTAGCGCATGGACTGAGCGAAAATTTTTTGTGTCAAATTTTCGCTCAGTCCATGCGCATGTGTTATACTTTTCTATGTGGAACATGCTCTTTTTCACCGTGGTAGGACCAGTAGTAGACACTGCCTATAGTCCTGAAAGTGGTGGTTTGTCATATGGTTTTGTACTAGGGTTTATTTTGATTGTTTTTCTAGCTCTTTTGGCTGTAATAGCTCTGACATACGTTGTGACCAAAAGGCTTAAAGAAGAAGATAAGGATAAAAAATCTCTTAAATACGTTATGTATTTGGTGAGGGTTCCTAAAGACAATGAAGTTCAGATAAAAGCGATGGAACAGTTGTTTTCTAGTTTTTATGGATTTGCTAAAAGTAAGGGATTTCTTGAAAAGTTAACTTCAGCAGAAGAGGGTATCTCCTTTGAGATAATAGGATATCCCAATTACATAGGATTCTTCGTATACACTCCGAAGAAATATGCGAATTTAGTAGAGAAACAGATTTTAGGAGCCTATCAAGATGCAGAGGTGGTTGAAGCTCCAGAACCCAATATCTACAAAGAAGGTAGTGTGGTTGCGGCCGCAGAGTTTAGGCTGAGTGATAAACCATACTACCCGATAAAGACCTATGCTGACTATGAAGACAAAAGCGACCCTCTTACCAATATAGCAGGAGCTTTTGCAAATATGGTAGAAGGAGAAGGAGCAGCCTTGCAGGTATTGATTGTTCCTAGTGACTTGTCGTGGGCTAAGAAGGGTCAGAAATTGGTGAAAAAGCAGCAGCAGCTTATGAACGATCCGGAGAAGAAGGGTAAGGTTACCTTGTCTCAACAGCAGATGGATGCGATCTTAAAAAAGACTTCAAAGGTTGGGTTCAAGGTGTATATTAGAGCGGTAGTCAGCGCTCCTGACGAAGCTTTAGCTAAAAGCAGGCTAGGCTCTCTGGCTGGAGCGTTCCTGCAGTTTACTAACCCTGGTTTTAATTCATTTAAGATGTACAGAGTAGAGCAGGGCAAGCTCAGAGAATTTATGCGAGATTTTGTATACAGGAGGGTTCCTGAGTCAAAGCCTTCGATTCTAAATGTTGAAGAGCTGGCCACAATTTATCATTTCCCTAACAAAAATGTCCAGATTCCAGGTATAGATTGGTTATTGGCCAAAAAGGCTCCGCCTCCACCGAATCTGCCTACAAGTGGTTTGTGGATAGGCACTTCGATTTACCGTGGTGTTAAAAAACCAGTATACATAGGCTCCATCAAAGATAGAATGCGACATATGTATATTATCGGTCAAACAGGTGTAGGAAAGTCATATTTTATGGCCAATATGATTTTGCAGGATATCTATAACGGCATGGGGCTTGCTGTGCTTGATCCGCATGGGAGTCTAGTCGAAGAGGTAGTCTATAGAATTCCCCCAGAAAGGGCAGAGGACGTTATTTATTTTAACCCCTCTGATACTGAGCGGCCGTTTGGATTAAATATCTTAGAGCACAGGAACGAATACGAAAAGCACGAGATCGTAAATGGATTCTTAGCTTTAATGAAAAAGATGTTCGACCCGCATGATCAGGGTATTGTAGGTCCTAGATTCGAGCGTGCAGTGCGAATGGCGATGCTGACGGTGATGGTTGATCCAGAGAGCACCTTAGTGGAGGTGTTAAGAGCAATAGCAGATGAGCAGTATGCACGTAGCTTTCTGCCACTTATTAAAGATCCTGAGGTTAGACTTTATTATGAGAAGGAATTAGCGAACACTGATAAGTTCCATAAATCTGAGATATTAGGCTGGATCACCTCAAAATTCGATCGGTTTGTAACTAACCTGATGATACGCAACATAATCGGTCAGAGTAAATCGTCGTTCGATGTGCGAAAGGTTATGGATGAGGGTAAGATTCTGCTGGTTAATTTGTCGCAGGGTTTAATAGGCGTGGAGAATGCTCAATTTTTAGGTCTGCTTTTAGTCCCTAAGATAATGAGAGCAGCTTTAAGCCGCGAAGATACTCCAGAAGATCAGCGCAGGGACTTCTTCTTGTATGTAGACGAGTTTCAGAATTTTGCAACCGAAGATTTTGCAAAGATATTGTCTGAGGCTAGAAAGTATCACCTAGGGCTAGTGGTGGCTAATCAGTATATAGCCCAGATGAATGAGAAGGTAAGAGATGCAGTGTTTGGTAATGTGGGTAATCTGATAGCTTTTCGAGTCGGTGCTACAGATGCTGAGTATCTAGAGAAAGAGTTTGCTCCTGTTTTTTCTCAGCAAGATTTGATTAAGCTAGAGAATGCAAATGCCTATGTGAAGATGCTTATTAATGGCTTTGCAGCACCACCGTTTTCTATGAGTACTTTTTATGATATGAACAAGAGGTATCCTAAGTATCCTAAGGTGGGAGAGCTCATCAAGAAGCTATCCAGAATCAAGTACGGTAGGCCAGTGGAACAGGTGAATCAGGATATTGAGCGCAGGGCAAGACGGACTAATGCGAGTGCTCCTACAACTACAGATGCTATGCCGCCGTTGACTTTCTGAAGTTGGTGAGACTTGGAGGGGCTGTGACGATTTGGTTTTATTGCGCTTTATTTGTTTGACTTGGCTAGATAGCTTGTGTGAGCACCATAGCGATGACTTTTTCTCGGGGTCTGGGGGCAAAATTGCTCTATGCGATTTTGCCCCCAGACCCCGGTGCATACGAGAGATAATTTCTTATAGTATAATACTCCAACCAATTGATAGGGCGCGTAGCTCAGCGGTAGAGCGCTGTTCTTATAAAGCAGTGGTCGCAGGTTCGAATCCTGCCGCGCCCAGGTCGGCGGCGGGCGGCATAAATGCCGCCCGCCGCCTTAATAGCTTAAAATCTTTGGGTATGGCTAGAGAAAGAGTTTCGATCATTATTCCCTGTTTTAACGAGAAGCAGGTATTACCGGAGCTTTTTGAGCGACTAAAGGCTCTTGAGAAGAAACTTAAGAAAAGGTGGGACGTAGAGTTTGTTTTCGTAGATGATGGAAGTACAGATGATACTCCGGCGCTCTTAGACAATTTTATCAAGGATCATGAGGGGCGAGTTGTCCATTTTACCCGGAACTTTGGTCATCAGGCTGCTTTAGAGGCAGGATACCTTTACGCCAAAGGGGATGTATTCGTAACCATCGATGCTGATCTTCAAGACCCACCAGAGCTTATTTTAGATATGCTAAAAAAATACGATGAGGGCTATGATGTGGTCTTAGCCAAGCGCAGGCGTAGGAGAGGAGAAACCTTTTTCAAAAAGTCAACAGCCAAGATTTTTTACAAATTCCTAAACTTCATAGCAAATATCCCTATGATAGAAGAGGTGGGAGACTTTCGACTTATAAGTGAAAGGGTAAGAGATGAGCTTCTTAAGCTAAGAGAACCTCATAAATACTGGCGAGGATTAGTTTTTTTCTTAGGCTTTCCAACAGCGACTGTTTTATACACTAGAAGACCCAGAGCAGCAGGAGAGACTCATTATTCCTTAAAAAAGATGTTAAATCTAGCCAGGATAGCAGTCTTTGGATTTTCTGATAAGGTGCCTTCATTGGTGGCGGGGTTGTTTTTTCTCGTAAAGATCTTCACCATAGACAGTCCTACAAAGTGGGTGCTTGTAGTACATGCGGCTTTTGACGTTTTTGTTGTCTGGCTTATACTTAGCCTTCTGTTTTCAATCTACAGGCTTTTGCTCGGAAGACCTAATTATGTGGTGTTAAGAGTAGTTGAGGGGAAGCAGGGTGCGTTGGTGGTTTATTCCAAGAGTTGATTTGTCCTGTAGGATAATATTAACCAGAGAGGTAGGACGAAGATGTTGGTCTTTGCTTTTGGTTTGATACCGCTATAGCTCTGAGAGAGTGAGGCAAAATGCGCTGCACCTGCTTTTTGCCCCACACCGAAGACATGCTGTCTCTCTTGTGGTATGAAGAGGATTCTGGCTAGCGGTATGATTTAAAAGGCCAGAGGGATGACAATCTAGGGATTTTAAGCAACAATCGGCCTTTTGCGATTTTTGCTTAAAGCCCCTGACATATATTTGACATTATTTATCTCTGCTGCTATATTATACTAATTAAGTTGTAACTTAGGTCCTATGGCTAAACAGAACGATTTTGAGAAATTATCTCCGGTTTTAGAGACGATTTATATTGTTGTCAAAAATTTGGCAAGCTGGATTAAGATTTATGCCGAGGACACTCAAACTGATAGGCTTAGGGAGTATAAGCAGGTTAAAGAAAAGCTCGATGAGCTAGAGAGAACTTTAGCTAGAATCTATGGTTTTGCACCCCCAGAGGAGCCAGAGGAGGGTAGGGCAGAGGAGGCTTCAGCGACCGCGGAAGCTTCTAAGGAGCAACAAGAAACACCAATGGAACCACAGGAGACTTCTAGTTTTACAGCGCCAAGCACTCCGGCTCCAGGAGCAGCTGCATCTTCGGCTGCTAGCGAATCTGGTGCATCCTCTACAGGGTCCGCACAACCAGGAGAGCCAGAGGCACCGGTAGAGCCATCAGCTCCGCCAGCACCATCGGCGCCAGCAACCCCACAGGAACCAGCAGCGTCTTCTGAGCCGCCAGCGCCGCCGGCAACACAACCTCCTGCAGCACCTCAAACTCCTGAGGCTCAGGGCGCAGCATCTGATGTCTCGCAAGCATTTTCTGAACTGGAGCAGTTAACAAAGGAAGTCAACCAGGCAGCAGGGCAGACACAGACTCCGTCAGAGCAGCTGCAGCCACCAGCGGGGCAGAGCACACCTCCAGAGCAGCCTCCAGCCGCTGCAACGCAAGAGGGGTCCAGCGCGGCAGGAACGTCAGCACAGCCACAGGCTGCTCAGAGTGATCAGCAGATAGCTCAAGGGGCTACAGCCACACAGCCTGGCGGAAACTCTGGATCCGATCAGACTGCAGCTGGAGCTCAGGCACAACAAGACAATCAGGGGCAAGCACAAGCAGGGCAAAGCCAAAGTGATAATCAATCGCAAGACCCAGAGCTTCAAAAGGTTTTAGAGGAGCTAAGGGCTTTGCAGCAACAGAGCTAACGACTGTTGCTGCAGGCCAAAGAGGGCTCGCAGTTTTTGCGGTTTTTAAGTCGTGTCCTATAGTAAGTTTGTCGGCTAAATCGATTTAGGGTCTGGAAAGCCGTTGATTATGTCCTGATTCGATTCTTCGCAGGGAGGTTAAGTGAAATTTTTAGATAAAATTCGTTGGAATTTTCTGTCCACATTGCAGCGTGGCGTGAAACAATGTTTCACGGATGAAAAATTTTGTAAGAATTTGGTTTGTAAGATTTTTGTAAGAATTCTGTAAAAATTATGTAAGAATTGTGTAATTATTTTGTAAGATTCATGTAAAAATTTCAGAAAATCGGCCGACTATTGGGCCTTCAGTTGGTAAGATACCCCGCATTATGTGAAGTGGAGCCGATTTTGGTATTCAATCTCGTGTCCTTTGTTTTACATAAAAATTTACCCGGTCTTTGAACTTGTAGTATCGCATTCGTATCACTGGCGTGCCGGCGAAGGCCTTGTAAAATCCAGTGACACTCATCCTTTTTAAGACTGAGATGTGCCAAATCCTTGGAATCACCTTGCCAAATCGTTCGACCAGTTGTCGTTTTGTTAGCTTGTATGAGGCTAGTTTGTTGTAAAGACACACATCCTGACAAATGTCACAGCCAAATAGAATGTTTTTCATTTTAGCTTGGAGAGCTTTCGGGATCTTTCCTTTGTGTTCCGCTGTGAGGTATCCAATGCAGCGATGGATCTTAAGAAGCGGAGGTTTAAGGGCATTAGTAGGGCAGGCTGCAATACACATTTTGCATGAAGCGCACAGCGTATGTTGGTATGCACACCGGGGATGTTTAAATGGGGAGTCTGGATAGATAAGTTTTGAAAGAAAGGAAGAATAAAGTTTTCTTAGCTTAGAATATTTAATACTAGTAATTATGCCTCCTAAAAGCACAAAAGATCCAAGGGGAGAGTGCCAAAGATGGTTAAGGCCGGTAATGCCTCCGAGTGCTTTTTGAGCATAGCCCTTTTCATATATCGGAAAAATGTCGGCGTGAATCTTGTGTCTTACAGGGTTTTCTAACTTGACATTCTCAGAAAGCATTGTTATTAGCTTTTTTAACCTTTTTGGAATAATCTTATGGTACTCACGAACCATTGCATATTTAGAGATGCTCATGTAATCGGGGTGGTATATTAAGGCTGCGTCTATGTCATTGTCATAAGCTAAGCCTACAATTATTGCGCTTTTGGCCCAAGGAAAGAGCCTTTTCACATCTTCTCTTAGCCTTATTGTGTTATTTAGCCATTTAAGAGGGGTTTTGATCTTTGGGAGCCTAAATGTACTTACTTTTGCGATACCTATAAGGTCGAACATTGGTGGATTATAAACAATTTCGTCTTTTTTCTTGTTACAATAAGCTATGCAAGGTGTTGTTGATAAATACGGAAGAATTACTATTCCAAAGGTGCTTTGGAAGGTTTTTGATATTAAGCCAGGAGACAGAGTCGTTTTTTCAAAGCTAGCGGATGGGATATTGATTAAGAAAGAGCAGGGGCAGAGACTTAAGAATTTAACGCAAAAACTGTTCGGAGCTGCTGCCAAAGGAAGAAAAATTCGGTATATTCCGATAGAAAGGGCCAGGGCTGAGGCTGGCAAGCATCTTGCTAAAAAGTATAAGCTAGGAGATTCGTGAGGTTAGTGGGAGGCCAGCAGAATGCGAAGATCACCTGCCAGTAGAATGACTTAAGAGGGCAGGGAGTGAGTAATTCTAGAGGTCTCACGCAGAAATCGATTTTTGCGTAAGTCCCGACTGGGCGTGGGGCAAAATGTGGTAATGACACATTTTGCCCCACGCCCAAAGGTAGTTTGTCTTACGTCGGGTAGCGAAAAATAGTCCGTCAACAACGGGGAATTTAGAACAGCCAGAAGAATGATGAGTTTAGGGTGGCTGTGGCAAAAATCGACTTTTTCGATTTTTGCCACAGCCACGACTTGCCCTCGACAGAACCTATACCTAATGGTAAAATTTCACACATGGGGGCGTAGCTCAACTGGTTAGAGCACTCGCCTGTCACGCGAGAGGCTGCGGGTTCGAGTCCCGTCGTCCCCGTGGACTGGAGCGGAGAGTTCCCCAGAAATGTTAAGCTGGGATGTTGACATTAGTTGGAGTTGGAATTCCCCTGTGTTGTTGCTTTGCTGCAGGCTGGTGAGGCCGATGTCGTTGGCAACGTTGGGGGTTCATGCTAGGGTTATGCCTAACCTAATGCTATAATCCTTACGCATGAGGCGTGGGGCAAAACAAAACGGTTCGCTGAAGAACAAAAGGGCAGAAAGAAAAAGTAGAGAGAAGAAGCCTGGAGTTAGTCTTTTTAGAGGTAGGACTGCTGGAGTAAGAAATGCACAGGAATTATCTATAACTACCGATGAGTTTTGGAAAAGACCTAAGGAGTTTTTCCCGTTTTTTTCTAAGAATCCACATCGATTATATATGGATTCTGCTACACAGACTTTGCTTCCTGCTGCAGTTATTGAGGTTGTAGCCCGTCGGCTGAGCGGGGCGGGGCGGCCGCAGGCCGCCCCGCCCCGCTTTTATTCAACTGTGCTGGATTTTTTCGGCGTGTACGGCAAAGCCAGATTTTATTTTATGCCTAGCCTTTCGCACGCGCTGTTCTATACGGCTTTTAGCCTTCTGTATGAATCTTTAAAACTACCTACTGCACTGATTAAGGCTATGTATTCTGCAAAATTAAGTGGGCAGGCCCATTCCGGTTTTTCTGAACTTTCTTATGCTTTTAACGCGGGCCGAGCTGGTTCTTCCGGTGAGGATGCTACTAAGGACGCGGCGGTAAAAAAGAATTCTTCTGAGCGAGAGAATCAGCCTTTGGCAGCAGTTAGAGATTCTGCGGAGGGCTTGACTTTTAGTTTTGGCTCGTCGTCTGTTTCCCCAGCCAGCGCTGCTGATCTTTTAGCTTACGCAAAAGATCTATTAAAAAAAGCTTATGCAGATACAGGTGTGAAAAAGGTCCATGTGTTTGCTCAGCAAGGTGCAGATTTTGGGCATTTTAGGCAACTTTGCCACGATTTTAACCTTGAGTATACAGCCTTACCTGCTCCGCTTGATTATGAGCAAATCGACCGGATGTTAGAGAAAGATGCGTCCGGTCTGAAGATCTTAGTAGTTAACTGGGTTGATAGATACACAGGCAAAATAGCTAATTTAGAAAAACTAAGCGAGATAGCCGATAAACGCGATGTAGTTTTTGTTCTAAACGGAGCCTGGGGTGCAGGGATAATTCCTATTGATTTGTCAAAATACAAGATAGACTTGTTTATCTTTGCTGGCTATAAAATGTACGGACCACCTTCGACTGCAGGGGTTATTGTGACCGATCCACATATAAGATGGCGGGCTCCTCGGTATCTTGACGCCGCGAACATTGCGGGGCTTGATGCTGCACTAGATTTTTTGACAACGATTGATAGAGACCGTATCATAAACGAACACATGGATCTTGTGGCCTATACTATAGAGAAATTCGAGAAACGAGACGGGATTGAGCCTCTAGGTGGTACTGGTCTAGATAGAGCAGGAATATTTACATTCTCCGTTGATGACATCTCATCTTTTAAGGAGCTTGTGAAGCTTAATCAGTTAGATCTTAGAATAGAGTCTAAGAAGTCAAGAGTAAGGCTAAGTTTTGGGGTTTACAGCACAAGAGACGATGTAGACGAAGCGTTCTCTGTAATAGATGATTATCTTTCTAAGTTTGGTTTCTAATTTATGGGGTTCCTAAGTCGTATCCTAGAATTTTTCGTCCACAAGGCAAAGAGAACAAGAAGCCGGCTTTATTTCTTAATCCGCAGGTTAGAATCTAGGGCCTGGAGCGCAAGTGCACTTATATTCCTACTTATGGTTTTTACTAAACTTTTAGGCTTCATTAAGTTAAGGACAATAGCAGCGTTTTTCGGAGCAAGTAAAGAGCTTGATGTGTTTTGGGCAGCCTTTGCCATCCCGGATTTCGTTTTTACTCTCCTTATCGCAGGCAGTGTAAACGCAGCGCTTATTCCGGTGTTTATCAAGGTAAGAGAAAAACATTCAGACGCCAAGGTGCGGGAGATACTAAACAACGTAATAAATCTAAATATCTTGCTCTGGCTGGGGCTCTGGTTGCTGCTTATTGTGGGGATGCCGGTCGTTGTAGCAGTTATGTATAAGCTTGCTAGCCTTAAGCTTTTACCTTTTTATTTTAGAGGACTTTTAAGCTATGATAGACAGTACATTAAGCTTTTTATAAGCTTAAGCAGGATTATGTTTTTCTCCCCGTTTGTTTTAGGGATAAGCAGCATTTTGGGCGCATACCTTAATACTTACAAAAGATTTACACCGGCAGCTGCGGCTCCACTTATGTATAACCTTGGAATCGTTGTATCGCTATGGATTGCCATGAGGTTTTTCCCAGATGCTGGAGTCTACACATTGGCTTTTAGCGTGATAGTTGGGAGTCTTTTCCATCTGTTGGTGCAGATTCCTTCGGTTCTAGAGCTGGGGGTGCGTTTTAGATGGGTCTTAAGGATATCTAGATATGTGAAAGAGATAGTAACGCTGGCTATTCCTAGGATTATGGGGCTTGCTGTAGAGCAGATCGCTATCTTGTTTGATACTTTCTGGGCTCTTATGCTAGGAGCAGGAGCTTTAAGCATCTTCAGATATGCAACTTCGCTTCACCTAATGCCTGTGCATCTTTTTACTAACAGTATCCTGCAGGCAGTTTTTCCAGGACTTAACGAGAATGCCGCAAGAAACGGCAAAAGCTATGAGTTTGTTAGGCTTTTCTACAAGATCTTTCTTTATATTCTCTGGGGTACCACGTTTATCGCGGTGCTTGTTGTGGTCTTAAAGATCCCTCTTGTTAAGATCCTTCTAGGTACAGGTAGGTTTACAGATAGAGAGGTGTTTATTACATCCCTTGTACTTGCGGGCTTTGCCGGAGCTATTGTTATGCAGTCTCTGGCGGCTCTTATAATCCGCGCATTTTATGCCCTCCACGAGACAAAAAAGCCTTTTTTGGCAAGTGTCGTTGGAGTGGTGTTTAACGTAGTTTTCGCGGTTATCTTTAGCAACCTGTTTAGCCACAAGCCTTTTGTGCACTTCCTAAAGGTAGTTTGGGCTTCAAGGCTTAGGAATTTTTATATTCCTTTCAGCTTGGGAGATCTGGGGCAGTTTCTCTTGACACGAGGACAAAGTCAGTTCTCTGTGGTGGGGTTGGCTGTGGGGATATCGCTAGCCTTGGTAATTGAAGTTGGGTTTGCGCTTTGGCTGCTAAACAAAGAGGTAAAACTTTGGGATGTGTTTAGGGGGAGTCGGGAAATTAAGTTAAAGACATTTGGGATCCTGGTGTTTAACCTTTTGCTTTTCTGGCTGGGGTTTGTAATCTATGATGCTATAAAGCATGTTACAAGCTCATATTTGGTGCATCTTGTGGTAGTGAGTGGAGTTTTAGGGGTTCTGTATTTGGGTGTCAGTGTTCTGGTAGAGAAAATTGGGTGGCTAGGTAAGAATTCAAGCTTAACCTCAGGGGGAAATTAGACAGCAAGACATAAGAGACTGTGGGATGGGGGCAAAATGGGATTTTGCCCCCATCCTAGGATAGAAGTTGCGACCAAAATAGTTTTGTGATGGCAAAAGAAGGTGTAGATGAGATAAAGAAAGCCGAGGATAAAATCCACAGATTTGACCAAATTTGGGGATTGCATTCCACGAATTTGACTGAATTTGTGGAACTTATTATAATGCCTTATGGGAAACAGGGGAATAGTGCTAGAAACAGAGGAATTTATTCCGCGCCTAATTTATGATCAGGTGGCGGACAAATTAAAGCCTAATCAGGTGGTAGTAATCTACGGAGCAAGGCAAGTAGGGAAAACCACTCTTATTAACAAGCTAATAAGCAAGATTAAAAGAAAGTACCTCTTTGTCAACGCTGATTTTTCATCAGAGCGTGAGTGGCTTTCTTCCTTGAATTTGGAGGTGTATAAAAGATATCTAACAGGGGTAGAATTGTTGGTTATAGATGAGGCGCAGCGGGTAGAGAATATTGGTCTGGCACTAAAAATTATAGTGGACAACATTCCTAGCATAAGAGTACTAGTTTCTGGCTCTTCGAGTTTAGAGTTGGCGAACAAAATAAGTGAGCCTCTCACAGGAAGAAAGTATGTGTTTAAGCTTTATCCTATGGCCGTCAAAGAATTAGAGACCGTGTATGCGAAAAACAGGTTAGTATCTATCCTAGAGGAACTTTTAATTTACGGTCAATATCCAAAGATCTTCAAGTTAGCTTCTAAGAGTGAAAAAGAGGATTATCTTTTTGAGGTGGCTGAATCGTATCTTTTCAAGGATGTGCTCAACCTAACGAATATCCGCAAGTCGAGCACTCTTTATAGGCTTTTGCAGTTGCTGGCTTATCAGATAGGATCAGAGGTTTCTGCCAGTAAGTTAAGTAATAGTCTGGATCTAGATAAAAAGACGGTATTAAAGTACCTTGATTTATTAGAACAGACCTTCGTGATACATTCTTTACCAGCTTTTTCAAGGAATAAAAGAAAGGAGGTAAGTAAATCTCGGAAGTATTACTTTTGGGACCTTGGCATAAGGAATGCTTTAATCAAAGACTTTAGATCATTAGATCTTAGAAATGATGTAGGAGGTATATGGGAGAATTTTATCGTTAATGAGCGTATTAAGTTAGCAGAGTACTTAAATCTCCGAAAAGATTTTTACTTTTGGAGAACATACTGGGGAAGCGAGATCGATTTGGTAGAACAGAGTGTTTCTGAGTTGATAGGGTTTGAGATTAAATTTGGGACAAAAAGGGTAAAACCTCCTAAGATGTGGACTAACCTTTACCCCCAGGCCAAGTTTTATCTGATTAATAAGGAAAATTGGATAGATTGGGTGGGGTAGGGGCTAATTGAAGGTTATACGGAGGTTATGGAAGAATAGATATGGTTTTTAGTTGAATAGAGGGTGAGTTACCCTAGTGTGATATAATTTTATATTATAGGACAGCAACAAAGACTTATGACATCTGTTAGTCACTCTCCGGAGGGAGCACCACAAAGGGAGGAAACTAGGGTACTTAAGCCACCTTTTGGGTTGGAGCTAGCATCACTTATTACTAACTTCTGGGAGGGCTATGAGAGGCCATATACACCAACAGATGATAATATAGGTTTCTGGGCTAGAGCTTGGGTAGAAGATCTTAACGGACTTTTCGGAGGGGAGGTTTTTATAAGAGATACTACTTTAGGGGTTGAAAGGATCTGGGATAAAGAGAGCCCTCATAAGGATGTACCTGAGAGGGGAAACTACCGTATTACAACTGGGATGAAAGTGTATCTCTTTAAGGGGAGGGAACCGCAGACTCCGGAGTGGGTGATAGCTGGACCGCAGAGGGAACCTGATTTATTGATTGTGAGGACAACGCAGGAGAATGAGCAATTTACCATAGAAGAGGGGATTCTATGGAATTCCGCTCCCCTCGATAGGAGGGCTTCTCTCAATTGGTTGGCGTCGGAATTACCATGGAAGTTGGTTGACTTGGGTGACTTGTCTCAAGCTGCTGGTATGGATCTTCAGGGGTTACTTACTCTCCCCGAGGCTGGGGAACGGTTGTTATCCGCCCGATTAGTTCACGTGGCTGACTTTGTGGTGTGGTTACATCTCCCCGATGGACTCGTTACTGTCACCGTGGGGGAGTGGTTAGAATTAGGAAGGGATGGGGAGGGAAGACCGGGACAATTTGTTCTTATCACTTATGGGGATAAGAGACAATTTGAACGTATGCCTCATGATTGTAGGGCTTGTACTTTGTTTGCAGCAAGAGATTTAAGAGACGGACCTTGGTCAGTAGGAGTTAGGGAGCCTTTTTCATGGATGGATTCCCCTCCTTCTTTGCTACTGAGATCAGGCCGTCGGTGGCGGAGCGGGGATCCTTTACCGGAGTTTAGACTCTACGGTTCCCCTTCTACAGGGAAATGGTGGGAGGTCCCACGAGAGCTTTCTCGGTTAATGCTTACTCTACTTACTGTGATAGAGGGGAAAAGTGGTAAGTCTATCGCGTAGTGGAGGTGTGCTAGGGTGTGGTTTAAGATTGCATTTTGTCCTCGTCAGGTATCGGCCAGGTTTTTCTATATTAGTAGTAGATCGTTTGCCAGCAGGATAGTTTAAAACAACCATAGGGATGAGGAATTAAGAGGGCTTGGGCTAAAATCGTAAAAAGTCGATTTTGGCCCAAGCCCTGTCCCCTTCCCATTGATTTTTTCCCCCATCTTAGTTAGAATTAGCCATTATGAAATTTGCAATAGTGAAAAAGGGTAACCATCAGTATTTTCTAGAGGAGGGTCAGATCTTAGAGATTCCCAGAATAGCGGCTCCAGAAGGTAAGGATTACGAGTTTACAGAAGTCTTAGCAGCCGGCGATGATAAAGATTTTATCCTTGGAACCCCCGTAATTGAGGGCGCTAAGGTAGTAGTTTTTGTAGTAAAGCATAAAAAGGGTAAAAAACAGAGCGGGTTTAAGTACAGAGCAAAATCAAGATACAGACGAAGATGGGGTTATAGAACTTTGTATACTAGAATTAGAGTTAAAAAAGTGGAGGTCCCAGGTCTACAAGAGAGTGGGCAAGCTGGTGAGAGCGGGGGTAAGAAGGAATCAAAGCCAAAGTCTACAACAAAGAAGCAGGCTAAAGGGGCAGAAGCTGCCGAAGCCTAAATATATCTAGCAATGAAGTATTCTCATTTCTTTACACTAGGTACCCACAGGGGTATATCTTGGGCCGAAGTTTTAGAGGTTTTTAAGCTAGAGGCGGAGAGTACACAAAGACTTGATTCTTTTCTGCTTGCGAGTCTTAAAAACACAGCCCAGTTAGATCTGCTATTTAACCGTTTGGCTGGTGCAGTAAAGATGGGAGAGATTATATCTGTAGCTTCTGAAGCCTCTGAGGTGGCAAAAATTATTGTAAGGTATTTAGAGCAGGAGAAGTTTAATCCTAAGGCCGTGGTGATTAATGTACACCATAGTAAACTTTCTCCTCGTGATATAAGGATGCGGGTAAAAGAACAGTTTGGCGGTGGCCTTAAGTTCTTAGGTGATATGAAAAAGCCAAGTTACAACTCCGCTACGACTGCTAAGGCTTTAAGAAAAGAGGGGATAGAGCTCTTAATCTTTGGCGACGCCGAGCATATCTATATTGGCAGAACTTTGTATGTTCAAGATATCAGCCTCTGGAGTGCTTTAGACTATGAAAAGCCTCACCGGGATATGAAGATAGGCATGCTTCCTTCTAAGCTGGCTCGTATAATGCTAAATCTTGCTGGCCTTAAGCCTGATGATGGTTTTTGGGATCCGTTTTGCGGTTTGGGTACACTTCTGATGCAGGGGCAGTTTCTGGATCTTTATTCCTATGGTTCTGATATTGATGTGAACACGTTGCGTATGGCGCGAGAAAATGTAGAGTGGCTTTTAAAGAGGGGTTATGTAAAGAGGCTTAAGTTTAGGGTGTTTAAGTACGATATCAGAAAAGATCCCATGTCGAACAAAATACTAAGGGATATTGCCGGGCGCGGTAAGTTTAATGCGATCGTAACAGAGGGGTATCTTGGGAAGCCTAGAACCAAGCCGTTTAGTACCAAACGTCAGGTCTTAGCCCAATGGGTTCAGGTTAGACCGCTTTATAAGGTGTTTTTGCGGCATGTGTCGTATCTTATTGATCCTGGGGCCAGGGTTGTTTTTGTAGTTCCGAGGTATAGGTTAAAGGGTAGTAATGGTTGGTATGCTCCTAAGCTAGAGATAAACTTTAAACGATGGAAACCTGTGCGTTTTAACACAGGCCCTTTGATCTGGCAGCACAGCGATAGTATTGTAGCAAGAGAGTTGGTGGTGGTAGAGAAGAGAGGATGATGGGAGTTTATGCTAAAATAGAAAAAACGATTTTCGCTTAAAGCTCCTAAAATTGCTGCCTCTGTATGAGTTGCCTATTCCTGCTGGAAGATAGCCTACTGTTGATCCTGAAAAAGCAATCTACCTTAGGGTATTCTTACATTTTGCCTCACGGTTAATACTCTCCTTTCAACATTAAACCTGCATCTACTGTTAATATCTCGCCACAGACGGCAGTGTTTTCTATTAAAAACCATACTGCATCTGCTACCTCTTCGGGCGTAACCCATTTTTTAAGTGGTACATCTTTTATCCAATATCTTTTCTCGGCCTTGTCAAGGTCTCCCCACATAGGTGTGAGGGTTCTCCCAGGGGCCACTGCATTAACCCTGATCTTTGGAGCAAGAGCCCTTGCTAAGTTTTTCATGTATGAGTTTAGTGCTGCTTTCATGGCGGAGTAAGCGATCGTCTCTGGCATTCCGCTACCTATAAATCCAGCAATAGAAGAGATAAAAACAATGCTGCTCCCTTTGGGCATCAGAGGGACTGCTCTTTTTGCAACTTTTATTTGTGCTAGAAAATTAACTTGAAAGTTGTGTTCGAACACCTCGATTGCAAAAGGGGCTTCCCTTTCGTCGTATATGCCCACGTTGTTTACAAGAACGTGCAAAGTGGGAGTGGTTTTTTTGATCTGGTCAAACACCTTGTCAAGCTGTGCATCGCTTGTAATATCTGCTTGAAAGAGTTTGGCTTTTCTCCCGTAAGATTGAATAGCTTTTTCGACTTGCGCTGCACCTGTTTTGTCGGTGCGGTAGATTCCGAAGATATTTAGCCCTTCTCGAGCGAGCCTTTTTGCAATAGCTGCGCCGATGCCTTTACTTGCCCCAGTGACCAGGGCCCACCTTTCCGACTGTTGCCTCATTTATATTTAGCTTAACATAAAAATTTCAGATAAGCTAATTTATCACAACGGCGGGTTAAGTGGTAGAATACGATAGATAAGTTAAGATTATACAAGATGGACGAGCAGGTTCGTAAAAATCTTTTGGAGTATTTAAGAACCCAGAAGCTAATGTCTGTTGCAACTTATGGCAAAGAGCCCTGGATCGCTACAGTCTACTATGTGGTGGATGACGATCTAAACCTTTACTTTTTATCTAGCATCAATTCACAGCATGCCCAGGATATCCTAAAGAATGGAAAGGTGGCGTGCAATATTTTTGATTCGCATCAGAGGGTGACTGATAAGAAGGTCGGGGTGCAGATCTCAGGAGCCTGCAGGGCGTTTGAGGATCAAGACAAGATTGAGTGGGTGCTGCGGCAGTGGCATAAGGCTAATCCTAGCTCAAAGTGCGCGGATCTGAAGAAGATTAAAGAGGGCAAGACAGATACCAGGGTGTTTTGTGTGACCCCGAAACATATAAAGTTCTTTAATGAGGAGCTTTATCCGGAGAGTAAGGTGGTGGAGGTAAGGATGGGGTGAGAGGTAAAGGGTCGCATTCTAGAGTAATATCTATAGAATGTTTGGCCCAAAATAGGAGGTGTGTAGTTTTTATGCTGAGCATGTATTTACGAGATAGGGTTGAAATTCAGAGATGACGTGTAGTAATATCTTATAAGTCATACCACTAAATATATAAGAGGTGAAAATGAATTTGCGGAGGCGAGGCCCGAAAAGTGAAAGGGATTGGCGGGAAGCTGTTCCGGATGTTGTAGCAGCGGCCTTGGTTGTGTTGTTGGAAATAACTCGTCAGATCTACCAGACTCTTCCAGACGGCTTGAGGAGAGTGGTAGATCGTTGGCTGGATGGGATTGGTATACCCGAAGTGGCGAAGGAGCCTACCGCAGAGGGACATTCTTCTGGTTCTGCTTCGCCACGACCTCAAGGAGGGAGTATGACACGGTTAGGAGACGTGGTTGAGACCCCCGGGGGCCATGGGATCTACTAATTCTTTTATAGACTCCTTAGATATTTATGCTAAAATACTCACATGGCGCATGTTAAATCTGCTGGTGCAACAGCAAATCAAAAAGGGAATGTAGCTGGCAAAAGGTTAGGGCTTAAGGTTGGTGCTGGCCAGATCGTTGAGCCTGGTATGATTCTTGTCCGCCAGCGGGGTACGAAGTATTATCCGGGTAAGAATACTAAGCTGACGCGCAATTTTGATATAGTCGCGAGGATAAGGGGGAAAGTGGTTTTTGGTCATATTAGAAGGCCCCATGGGCTTAGGACTGTAATCAATGTGGTCCCTGTTTAGGGCATGCTTGAACTGCGCTCGTATAGGAATTTTTTAAGAAAGTTTGAGCTATTTTTGGAAGCTAGGATAAAGCAGCATTTCTTTCGAAGGTGTGTTGATCGTACGCTGTGTGAACAGGCCAAAGGGGCTATCCTTAACGGGGGTAAAAGACTTAGACCTTATCTAGCTTATATTGCATATAATTTGCGTGCGCAGAAATGGACTTCTTCGATAGAGCTGCTAAGATTGGGAGTTGCACTTGAGGCCATCCATGCGTTTTTGCTGGTCCAGGACGATATTATGGACAGCGCCTATTTAAGGCGTGGCAACCCTGCAGTTTTTAGGGTGTTTGAAGAACAGTATCAAGATCTTCATACAGGAGAGTCGTTAGGAATTTTGACGAGCGATCTTATCTATAACTTTGCTTTAAAAACGCTTGCAGGAATGAAAATTAAATTGCTAGAGGATGTGCTGGATTTTATCGACGATACCATAAACGGTCAGTATCTTGACGTTACCGCACCTTTTAAAGACTGGAGCGAGGAGACTGTGCTTAAGATCTATAAGCTAAAGACATCTAAATATTCTGTGATAATGCCACTTTCTTTGGGAGCGCGCCTTAGAGGTAGGAAACTTGATAGGTGGCTTGTTAAGTTTGCTGAGGCACTCGGGGTGGCATATCAGATCTCAGATGATATTATTGGAGCCTTTGGAGATAAGAAGCGTTCCGGCAAAGACGCTGATTCGGATTTTAAAGAGGGCAAAAGGACAATTTTGACGGTTTATGCCTATAATAAGCTTGAAGACCCTACAGAACTTACTAAGCTTTTAGGAGATCCAGAGTTAAGTGTAGTTGGCGCTGATAAGATTAGGGAGATCTTGAGAGAAACAGGAGCACTAGACTACGCTAAGGATTTGTTAGATAAATACTATGTGGATGCCTTAGAGAGCTTGAAAAGATCGAATATTAGTCCACGGGCTAAAGAAGAGCTAAGTCGGTTGGCAGAGTTTGTGGTAAAGAGAGATTATTAGATCCCACTGTTCTTTTGTAAGTTCACCTGGACGTTTGTTTAGGAGCTGCTCTGGAAGGTGTTGATCTTTGATTTTGCAGAGCATCTTAAAGATTTTACCTATTGTTTTTCTTTGGAAATTGTAGAATTTTCTTATTATCTTTAACCGTTTTTCAGCCTCTTCTTGCTGCTTAAAGGTGAAACTTTGTTTTGGGATAATATCTATGACTGAGCTGTACACCTGTGGCTTTGGAGAGAATGCACCTGGAGGGATGTGTTTGAGGATGGAGACATTAACCACGTAGGGGATGATGGACCAGTACAGCCAGTCGGTTCTGTTTGGGGAGGGGAGGTAGCGTTCGGCTACCTCCTTTTGAATTATGAATCTGAGTCTTTTAAGGATAGAGCCTTGCTGATTAAGAGCTGGGATCTGTCTTAGGCTCCATTGGATGATGCGTTTGCTTATGTTGTATGGCAAAGATCCGTATATGTAGAGGTCGGTGGGGTGTTTGAGAAGAGAAGGCAGAGAAACCGTAAGCACGTCTTGATTGATTAGGTGGATCCAGTGATACTTCTGGGTTAGTTGCTTAAGCTTTGGGGTAAGGCGAGGATCAATTTCGATTAGGATAAGCTCTTTTTTGTTTTTTAGCTTAAGAAGAGTCTCTATTGTGGGAAGAGTAAGGATCCCTAGGCCTGGGCCTATTTCAATTACAGTTATGGATCCATCAGATTTAAGCTCGTCCGGAGAAAATAGGGCCTCTTGAACTGGGTGTTTGAGGAAGTTTTGTCCGAGCGATTTTTTAGGGTAAAATCCCATAGTAAGATTATAGCAGGTGAGAGTGGGAGGACTTCCTGGACAAGGGGAGGTGGTAGAGGTATCCGAACCGCTAGGTCGTGAGGGTAGAACAAGAAAGAACGGGCAAGAACGATTTGAGATTCCGGGGCCTCGTTTGTTAAATTCTGTGGTAGTGCAGTTTCCGGATAGAGGAGATGAGTCTAATTTAGGGGCGGCGATAGGGGAATTTTGGCCAGAGCTCCCTCTAGAGGCCAGGAATTTACTACTACGATTATTGGGTAGTTATGATTTAGCTATACTTGTTGATGCAGGGACAGCTGTTGAATCAGAGGAGCCCTTGGGCGCGGGTATGCCTCAACGATCTTTTACTGCTCTTGTACCGAAGCGGATTCTTACGGTGGTGCCATCGGGGTGGGCGCAAGGATTTGTCTCTACCTTGAGGGCTTACGTTGTGGGGGAATTGTATGGAACGTTATGGAGGAGCATATCTAAAAGTTTAGAGAAAAACGGTAATCGGCCACTTCTCTCAGAGGGTTATTTTTTGCTGGGGTTACAGTGGATCGATACAGTAGAAGTCATTATGGCAGATGTAATCAAAGTGGATGCGGAAGAGGGGAAGGGTAGTGTGAGACCTCTTGTTCTTATGCAGGTTAAGGTAAGTAGAGACGGAGTTTATGTAGTGGAGCTTGAAGAGGATAGTCGAGCCCAAATACTTAAGGAGCGGCGATCCCCTGATGATGTTTACCAGATCTTTGCAACCTTTCTAAGGCTTGCTCGTATGTTTGCAATGGGGAGTTGAGACTTAAACAAAGTTTCCCTTCGCGGGGGGTGGATTCGAACCACCAACCTCCGGGTTATGGGCCCGGCGAGCTGCCATTGCTCCACCCCGCAGTGAAGTATTATAGCATATGTTTCTTGCAGTTCTTTGGGTCTGCACGGGAGTGGGGCAGAAACTGGCTTTTTCGATTTCTCCCCCAGCCCCGCGCACCTCTTTGCAGTTTTTCTGAATATCTATCTTTGTTTTGATTAGGAGTAGTTTGTTTGTCCGTCGTGGAGACTGTATCTAAACATTTCATACGTGATAAGAGGCTTAAGGGGTGAGTATGCATAGACTCTGTGTCAAGCACTAATAGTGAAGATTTAGGAGCTAGGATAAAATTTGGAAAAAGGTCGGTTTTGCTCCACGCCTATCTAATGTCGAGATTAGTGTAGCTTAGTATACTAATCTTTAAATTTTTAGTATATTATGGTATACTAATCTTGATGCCAGGTGTGGACACATTAATACTGCAAAACCCATGGTGGAAGACCTCACGTGTTCCTGAGGTGTTTTTGGGTAGAAGGAGAAAAGAATTCTATCGTAAGATACAGAAGTTTTTACCTCTCAGGCAGATCCTTTTAATCTATGGGCTAAGAAGAACAGGAAAAACAACTTTTTTATATCAGCTTATTCAGGATTTCTTAAATAGTGGTGTGGATCCGCGTCATATCTTGTATTTTTCGTTTGATGAAAAAGTGCTTAATTTAAAACAGCTTCTAAATACCTATGAGACTTATATTTTAAAACAGCCGATCACCGAAGAATCTAGAATCTACATGTTCCTAGATGAAATACAAAAGTTATCAGATTGGCAAGATCAGGTCAAACTCATCTATGATAGATTTCCTAAGATAAAGATATTTTTGTCTGGCTCAGCGTCTGTTAATCTTCAGAGAAATGTACGCGAGAGTTTAGCAGGTAGGGTATTTGAGTTTGAGTTTCCTCCTTTAAGCTTTGGGGAATTTTTGGAATGGAAAAAAGCTAAAGTTGGAGATCTGCATAAGAAAGAGTTAAAGCTCCTGGCCCGTGAGTATGTGTTAAAAGGAGGGTTCCCGGAGATTATAGGTGAGCAAAGCAGCGAGGTCATTCGTATGTATCTTAAAAGTTCAGTACTTTATAAAATCTTGGAACAAGACTTACCTGCTGTATTTGGTTTGCGAGATCCTGAATTTTTAAAGGCTCTTGTTGAGTACCTTTTCTCCCAGCCCGGTAGCATTATAAATTATGATTCTTTAAGCTCCCATTTCGGGCGAAGTAAGGTAACCGTGATTAATTATGTGTTTTATTTAAAGTATGCGTTACTAGTCCGTGAGGTTAGAAATTTTAGACCCAATTTGCTTCTTGCCTCTAGAAAAGGAAGGAAACTTTACCCTTACAATCCTGCTTTTTGTTTTGTCTATATTCCGGAGGACCAGTTTTTTAAGAGAGCTTTAGAAACAGCAGTGGCTTATGCGCTTTCGGCAAGGTACTATTACAGGAATCGTTTCGAGGTAGACTTCGTTTTAAGAAAACAGAATAGGCTTTATCCGGTAGAGGTAAAAGCAGGTGAGCCTGATGTTAGCCAGGTAGCGAAGTTTTTGAAAAAGTTCGGAGGTAGTAAAGGTTATGTAGTGACAGAAGACTATGAAGAGGTTTGGGGAAACATAGAGATTCTGCCTCTTTGGAAGGTGATGTTAGAAGGGGTGGGGGCGGAATTTGTTTAAACAAATTCCGCCCCCACCCCTTAAAATAGGTTCTCTGGGCGGTTGTGGAGGCTCTATGAGGGACTTTTACTTGTCTTTGTGTCCTACTGTCAGCAACTTAAGCCACATTTTGTATGGTGGAGGTGGAGACGGTGTCGGTGTAGGTGTTGTGTTGGGCAGCTGCTGTGTAAAGATTACGAGCTTCTCTCCGGGTTTGTAATAATTTAAGCTATTGCGCAGCTGTTGTTCTAGATAAAACGGCGATGTGACGTAATCTAGCTCATTCTGTTTTTTGATGATTTGGACATATTGCTTCTGAAGCTGTTTAAAACGCGGGCGATAAAGGCTTATCATGTAAAGGGAGGCTTTAATGCTTTTGTATGAATTGTAAATAAGTATGCTTGAGACGATTAGGAGTAGTAGCGTGGTTATAATGTTCTGGAAGCTGGGCTTGGTTTTAGGCTTTCTGGGCAAGACCATAGGATTTTAGTTTTTCAAGTAACGTAAAGAGGGCATCAGGATAGTTGGCTTTGTCCATCTGGGTTTCTAGCCATGCCGTAAAATCGACTGAGATAAGGTCAGGGTAGTGTTTTTCAAGATAACTAAAAGTGGTTATGCCTTTTTTGGTTGGTATTAGTCTGCCTTTTCTGTCAATTATGTATCCACGCGTAAGGAGGGTTTTTATAATTATGGCATAGGTTGAAGGTCTGCCTAGGCCTAGCTCTTGCATCTTCTCGATTATTTGTGCGTATGTGTATGGTTTGTAACGAGGCTTGTAGTTTAGGCTCGCTGGGGCTTTAATTGTCTTTTGGTCGTTAAGGGCTGTGATCGGTTTGGGTTTAAGATATCCTATGGCGTAGAACCCTGGATCTATCACTTCTACTGTGACTTCGTCTTCGGCAAGTTTCTGGTTATTGTAATAGACTTGAATTTTTGCTTTTTTTATCTTTGCTTTTTGAGCTTGGGAGGTGATAAATCTTTGAAGAATTAGATTGTACAATTTAATGTGTTGGGAGCTTAACGGTAGTTCGTGGCTAAGCAGAGGTTTTGTAGGACGGATGCACTCGTGGGTGCCTGGAGTGCCGAAGGGGCGGGGCGCGGCGCGCGCGCCGCGCCCCGCCAGCTTAATAAGCTGGATGGCAAGGTTACGGCCCGCTTTGGACACGTACGTAGAATCGGTTCGGTGGTATGTGATGTAGCCTTGTTCGAATAGATCTTGGGCAAGCTCCATCGTTTTAGAGGAGGGGAACCTCAGTCTTCTAAATGCCTCCTTTAAAAGCTCGGCTGTGCTAAACGGCGGGGGTGGAGCTTGCTCCTTTTGGCTTACTCCTACAACTTTAATCTCTACTTCTTTTATAGGTTCGTTGGGGTTATCTTCAAGCCAGTATTGTAAGATTTGATCTTGTAGCTTAATCTCAAGTTGAGGATACTTCTGCTTTGTTTGTTCGAAACGCTGTATTATTAAACCTAGAACCGGGGTTTGCACACGACCGGCCGAAAGATTTTTCTCTTTGAACTGTTCCTGAAGTTTTTCGCTTAGAGCAAAGCCTACCCAACGGTCAGCTATTCGTCTGGTTAATTGCCCTGCAACTTTGGTTGTATCCGTATCGCGCAGGTTTTGGAGCTGTTTTAGGAACTCTGATGGAGTTATCTCGTGCAGCTCCATGCGCTTTACATTTGGGTTAAGAGGGTGAAGATAAAGCTTAAGATCGTAGGCTATTTTTTCACCTTCAGTATCAGGATCTGTGGTTATATAAACAGAATCAGTATAGTATGCTAAAAGCCTTAGCTCGTCGATTATGTCCTTCTTGGTTAGGAAGCGTTTGCTTCCACATATAGGACACACGGTGGTTTCTGTATCTACTTTTCTGCCGCACTTTGCACACATTTTGATTGGACAGAACCAAGGGATAAGTTCGGGTTTAAGAAGGGTGCCGTAATAACCAGGGTTGTGTTTAAGATCAGTTATATGGCCTGCTGAAGCGGTGATGATAAAAGTTTTGTTGCCTAAGCTGGCCTCGTAGGCATAAATGTTACCGTACTGTTTCTTTGCAGGTTTTGAGAAGAATCCCGCGAGAGTTTTTGCTTTGGTCGGAGACTCCACGATCACTAGAACTGTTTCTACTAGGTCAGGTAGATGTTTAGCTTTGGTCTGTTTTTTTAGTTTTTCTCTTTCTTTTAAGATTTTTTCAAGTATATTGTTAAGCTTCTCTTCAGATAGAGTGCTCATATCTTTAAACTCTGCGGCAAGGCCCGTTTTTCTAAGGTGTTCAAGCAGCAAGGATATAGGTTTTTCAGATGTGTCGATGATGCAGGAGAGTCCTAGGGTCAGACCGAATGGGCTTAGCCTGCTTGTCCTGCCTGATGCTTGGATGTATGTTTTTGTGTCTGGGATAAGTGCAAATCTTCTCTGGTCTTTCTTTACGCAAGGGAAAGGAAAGGTTGGTAAGGTGCAGTCTGTCTGTTTGAGCAGTGTGCTGATAAGGTCCGCTACTGGTTCTATCTTTTTGCGAAGCGTTGGGTTATTCTCTACAAATGTTTTAGAGAGATTAAGGTATGGTTCTAATTGTTTTCTTAGCTTAAGATAATCTTTAAGTGCTAAAACTCGAGCGCGGGTCAGTACTGAGGCTAGAAACAGGAGCCTTTTAGGCGAGAGGGTTACTTCAAGGGGTACTCTTAAGATAGGCGTTCCGACAAAAACAGCGTGCTTTATAACTTCTGGAAGGTTTACCCCTCTAACGAGTGGATTTTTGGGATTAGCTTTAGTTACCACTGCTGCATATTCTCCGTTTTCGAACTGTTCTAGTTTGTTTTCGAACTCATCATAGGTTAATACTGCGATGTTGTTGGTTTTAAGGACCTCTACGGTTTTATCAAAATCATACGGTTCAGATACGAATACAATTGTTCCTGAGTTAAGTTTTTTTACAATTCTGGCCGTTTCTTTATAGGGGTCCTGAGTGATCTTGTATAGGTCGATAATGTTGCGCAGAGTGGTGTTGGTTGATCCTAGCTCAAAGTTAAGTAGCTCTCTAAATAGCTTGATTTTGTTGGTTTTAGGGACAAAGGTCGCTGATGCTGAGATTATTTGGGTGTTTTTTCTCTTGATCTTTCTTTTTAGCTTTTCTGCTAGATCAAATTTACCGTAAGCTTTAAGCTTAATTATCTTTTTGGCAAGATCAATATCATCGATAGAGAAACCAGCTAGCATTAAAACTTTTTCTATATTTGAAGCCTGTCTTAAAAGGGAGTCAGCATCGTCAATAAAGATAAATTGGAAATCACGCGGTAGCTTGTCAAAATTTTTGTGCATAAAGGCGGTGGTTGTGACTAGAATGTCTATGTTTTCGGGGTGGTTAAGTAGAGCTTGTTTGTCTTGTTTTGTGAGAACTCCTAGGATCTTTTTACCTACGCGGTTGTACTTAGTTAGCCTTTCAGCCACCTGTTTTACCAATACCCTGGTGGGTACTATGTAGTATGTTTTTCTGATGGTAAAGAGGCTGTAGAGGATACCGAAGGTGGTTTTGCCAAGTCCGGTTGGAGCAAGGATAGCAAAGCTTTCATGGTTCAGGGCCCTTTTGACCCAATATTTAAGGAGTCTGAAAGGCTCCGCTTTTAGGGCGTCTTTAGCAAACTTTATGAAGTGATCTAGTCTCACTTCGAGTTCGCATATGTCATGTGTGGCGGGGATTGTTTGGCATAGATGCTTTTTTAATAACTCTGAGTATGAAAGTTCGTGTTTGTTGCAGGCCCCTTTTTCTAAGATCTCAGTGTTTTCCGCGGCTGAGCCGCAGACGGGACAGAGAAGATCGTAAAGGATTTTAGGCTCAGGTTGCATGTACTATTATAGCGTTAAAGGGTGATGGATCTATTAAGTGGGCCTTTAGCGAAAATCGGTTTTTGCTAAAGGCCATGGATTACCATCACTCTGGCCGTTTTAAATTATCTATTTGGCAGGTGATCTCCTACGACGGGGGCGGGGGGAAAATCGACTTTTTTGATTTTCGCCCCGCCCCCAGTGGCTTTTTGAGTATAATTGTACTATGTCTAAGATCGCTATTGTGGGTGGGGGGCTTTCTGGTATAACCTATGCATTTTTTAAGAAGAGTCTGTCGCCTGGTAGTCGGATTTACATCTTTGACCCAAAGTCTGATTTTTCTGTTTATCCCTCTACAGGTCTGCTTACTTATCCTAATCTAAAAAAATTACAGCGGTGGTTTGATCTTAACCCTTTTGTGTTAGCTACGTATTCCGGGTGGGGGTTGCTTAAAGAACAAAACAGCCGGTTAGTGTCCCACAGAATTATAAGATTCAGGCATCCATTCATGGTTTATTGGGATGTGGGAGATTTTATAAACAAGCTTTATCAGAAGCTAAAGATTAAAAGAGTGGTCTCGTTTGTTGATGAGGTTAGATATTCAAAAAGCGGCTGGGAGTTAAAAACTCGTAATTCTTGGTACAAGGGCTTTGATAGATTAGTGCTGGCAGCAGGCTCAGGAGTCGGAAGATTTCGTGTTGTAAAGAAGTGCCTTAAGACCGATCCTTTTGCCAGGAGCTTTTTTGCCATAGAGGAGGTCTATAGAATTCCTTCTTTTAATCTAGATAAAGACGTGGTCTGGTTTTATCCTTATGGAGCCTATGGCGCGTGGGCTGTTTCCGTAGATGGGAAGTTAAAAATAGGTGCAGCAGTAGATGCTGACAAGAAAGACAACGCTGCTGATCTTTTAAAGCTTATAAAAAATTCTTTTTATCTTAAGTTAGAAAATCGAATTTCTGTCGTGTCAAATTTTTTACCAGGCAGTGGGGTAGCATTATTGCAGCGCCGCAGTGCTACCTGTAGAAATCTTGACATTGTAGGGGATGCAGGAGGTTTTTGCGGTCCTCTTGCTCTTGATGGACTTTATTATGCTGTGCTTAGTAGTGTTTGGGCCTCGCATGGTAAAAAGGTGCCGGCTTGGTTTGTTGCCAAGTCGAGAGCGGAGCGATATCTTTCTTTATTGGTTGCTAAGTATAATTTTGCTAGGAGTATTGTTTTTAAATTTAGCCCTATTCTGCTTAGGTTGTGGTTTCTAATAAAGCAGAGGTTTTAGTGGGTATAGGGGGCATGGTGTTGGTTAGTTAGGGTTTTGAATTTGGGAATACGGTTTGATATCCCGGCTGTTCAGTATTAATGTGAGTCCTCGGCTGCGAGATTCATTCACGGGCTCACGCAAAAATCGATCTTCTGTGATTTTTGGCCCGGCCTGGATACTGCACATAAAATTCTTTTATGTTATAATTGACTAGTCATATAAGAATACTTTATACGTTATGCAGGAATACATCAATAAGTTTATTGACTATTTAAAGCAGCAGGGCAAGAGTCAATACACCATCGTAGCCTATCGAAATGATCTTGGACAGTTAGTTAGATACCTTAAGGAGCAGAAAGACAAGCATGATGTCCAAAAAATTACGTTACAAGATCTTAAGGACTTTATAGAGTATCTAAAGACCGAGAAAGGTTTTAACTTAAAAACAATCTCTAGGAAGATAAATAGTATAAGGAGCTTTTTTAAATATCTTGCCTCTACCGGGGTAATCGATGAGGTGTCTAATCCGGCTTTAAGGCTTGTTCATCCTAAGGTGGAGCCTTCTCCTCCTAGAGTCTTGTCTCAACTTGAGTATAGAGCTCTAAGAGATGCTAGCAGAAAAGATCCCAGGCTTTATGCCATTGTAGAGGTCTTACTCCAGACAGGTTTAAGGCTGGGAGAGCTACACAGATTAAAGGTTTCAGATATAAGGTATACCTCGAGTGGTAAACCTTATCTTTATATAGAAGCTTATGGGACCCATCCAGCACGAAAGGTGCCTTTAAATCAAGCGGCGTATGAAGCCTTAAAAACTTATATAGAGAAGTACAGGCCTGAACCTCAGCCTGGTGTAGAGAACATCTTTATTACCAAAACTGGCCGCCCTATTCCAATGAGAAATATCAGAGCTATGATAAAACGCGCCTTTAAGGCAGCTGGTATTAAGAAGGCTACAGTAAATGATATCAGGAATACGTTTATTGTTTATCACCTGGCCCGCGGTATGAATCCCTTGACATTGGCAAAGATCGTGGGCCACAGGAGAATTTCTACAACCGAGAAATATTTAGCTTTCGTTAAATCTAAACCAGAGAAGACCGGCCTGCAGGAACTGTAGAGGTGATTCTCTAGAGTTAGTTAATTGTTTGGCCTTGCTTAAAGCCCCTTTAAATTACTCTTCTCTTGGCTGCTTTGGATGATCCTGTGGATAGGCAACTTCGTTACGCTATGAAAAAAGAGCCCATTTCGGGCGTGGGGCAAAATGCGGGACCGCCGCATTTTGCCCCACGCCCTTTATCTTTCTCTGCTATAATACCACCGATAAGGTGCCGTAGCTCAACTGGTGAGAGCGCGGGATTCATAACCCCGAGGTTGGCGGTTCGAGTCCGCCCGGCACCATGGTAGTTAATTTTTTAGTTGTTTGTAATGCCATCAAGAGGGGTAGTGGTAAGGCGCGTGGTTACAGGTGATGATATTAAAAAGGTATTTATTGCCATTGTTATTGCCTTTTTTATTTTTAGCGGAGTGATGTATCTAAAATCCCTGGCAAAAGGCCAGAAGGTACCAGTAACTACCGCAATTTCTGAGATAAAGCAGAATCAGGTGAAAAAGCTTGATATTAAAGGTGATGAAGTCGACATCGTTACCCGCTCTAAGAAAAAGCAATACACGAAGATTGAGAGCAAGTCTTCTTTTTTAGAACTGCTTCAGCGAGAAGGGGTTAGACTCTCAGAGCTAAAGGACGTAGAGATCTCAGTATCAGAACCAAGCCTTACCTATCTAGATATCCTTTCTGCTGTTGTCAATATTCTGTTTCTTATATTTTTAGCTTATGCAGTTTATAGATTTTTAGGCTTTTTTGAAAGACAGGGAGCCTCTGGAGGGCTGTTGTCTTTTGGAAAAAGTCCAGCACGAGTAATAATAGGTAAGCGCCCTGATGTTACATTCAAAGACGTTGCGGGACTAAAAGAGGTAAAGGAAGAGATCTCTGAGGTTGTAGAGTTCTTAAGAAATCCAAGAAAGTTTCTTAAAATGGGGGCAAGAATCCCCAAAGGTATCTTGCTAGAAGGTCCCCCAGGTACAGGTAAGACGCTACTTGCAAGAGCAGTTGCTGGAGAGGCAGGTGTTCCATTTTTCCATACTTCTGGGGCTGAGTTTGAAGAGATGTTAGTTGGTGCAGGGGCGGCAAGGGTCAGGGATCTTTTCAGAAGGGCAAAGCATATAGCTCCGTCAATAATATTCATCGATGAGATAGACGCTGTAGCCAAAAAGCGCGGAGTAGATTTTAGAAGCACATACTCAGAGCAGACTCTAAATCAGATCCTTGTTGAGATGGATGGGTTTGAGAGAACAGACACAGTTATAGTAATTGCCGCTACTAACCGAGTAGACGTTTTAGACCCGGCGTTGTTGCGCCCAGGTAGGTTTGATAGAAGGATTCATCTCTCTTTGCCTGATGTTTATGAGCGAGAGGAGATTTTAAAGATTCATTCGCGTAACAAGAAGCTCGGGCCAGATGTGGATCTTAGGCGTATTGCTGCTGTTACAGTAGGTTTCTCAGGGGCAGACTTGGAGAACTTAGTAAATGAGGCTGCAATTCTGGCGGTGCGAAAAGGGCAGGAATACATAAGCATGGACGATATGATAGAGGCTATGTACAAAGTCAGCATGGGGCCACAGAGGAAGACACTTGCAGTCACAAAAGAAGACATTTTAAGCACAGCCTATCATGAGGCAGGCCATGCGATTGTAGCCGCATATATAAAGGAGGCAGAAAAGGTTCAGACTATAACGATCGTTCCTAGGGGCAGAGCACTCGGAGTCACTGTGACAAGGGATGAGATCGAGAGGTCTCATATTACCTATAAAGAGCTTCTAGCTAAAATAGCGGTACTTACAGGAGGCAGAGCAGCAGAGACCTTAATCTTTGGCCCCGAAGATATCACTGCTGGTGCAAGCTCAGATATAGAAAAGGCAAGCACCATAGCAAGGGCCATGGTTAAAGAATTTGGAATGAGTAAAAAGTTGGGATTCGTTAAGTATGCTACAAAGGACGAATATCTGTTGTTTGCTTTAAAGCAGGACTATTCAGATGATACGGCTAAGAAGATCGACACTGAGGTCTTGTCTATTATCGATTCTCAGTTTAGGCGAGCCTTAGAGATTCTAAAGCGGGAGAAAAAGCTGCTAGACAAGGTCGCTGAAGCACTACAAAAGCACGAGACCTTAGATGCTAAGCAGTTCGAGGCACTAGTTAAGAGATACGGTACGGAGCAGCCGCCTAAGAAACCCAAGGCTGTTGTAAAGAGTGTAGAGAAGTGGATAAAGGGAAATCAGAAGTTAAGGAAGAATAAGGCGGAGAAGTAAGCCTGGGAGTAGCTCTGTAGTAGTTTCTAAGGTATCGTTACGATTCCTGCGTCGAGGAAGGATCTCCTCTGTGAGGGTCTGTGTAATTTGTCTTCTAGTTGTTTTACAATTGTATATGCAACATTTGTCGACTTCAGAGGTAAGAAGGAACTCGGGGGTACCCGAGGAGCGTAAGCTTCGGGAGAGGAATTTGGAAGCGTTGGTGTTGACCCTCCCAAATTTAGATGCCATGGGATCGATGCTTGCTCGGGGAGTTATTTGGGACAGGTTGAGTTTCTATGTGGCTTTTGGTGGAGTTTTCAACAGACAAAAATACGGTTCTTGGTTTCAAGGAGAGGAGGAGTTTCGGGGGACGTTACAGGATATCCAAGAGGCGTATAATGTTAAGCAGGGGGTTGCTAGCTTGAATCCCACAGATCCCATAGACTTTGCTTTATTAGAAAGGGTTAAGGCTTCACATATTTATCCAGGGCCTGAGGTAAGGGAGTTACGAGATAAATATTTGAGCTTCCTAATAAGAAGTTACACATTGGCTTTAGCTCAGGCTATCGTAAGGGAGACGTTGGTTTGGGGAGGTCAGGTTCGTGGAAGAGGGAGGGAATTAATACGCGAACACTATAGGTCGGCGATTAGAGCGTATTTCGAGGGGGATTCGTCTGCTAAAATAGAGAATCTTCTTGAGGCAGGGGAATTAGTTTTCCTTTATAGGGAGAGCGAACGAGGTGGGGCCATTTCTTCAGATTTTACCAGAGAAAGATATGGCTGGGATAGGGCTATATCTATTTTTCATTCTTTAAATAGTTTATCCCATCCTCTCAGAGGACAAGAGTTAAGTAGGGGGATAAGATTAATTGATGCTTTGCATAATACGGCTCATAATGCAGGATTCCTATTAGGGCATATGATAAGGAATGGCCCTGGTTTGTTAACTACTCTGCGTCTTTTTTCTAGGGATGCTAACGATTATTATCTGGCATCTCCTTACGCACGGTCCGTGGTTAGTAGGTTCTCTCTGGAGTGGATACCTCGCAGGAAAGGCCCTCTTTATATTCTGGATTTAAAGGACTTCGAAGCGTTGGTGGAGAGGTGGGAGCGAGATAAGGATATCGTAGTTGGGGCAAGTCCCTCAGTTCTTACAAGAGTGTTTCTCTGGGAGGTTGCTCTGTACCATAATGAGGAAGGATATAGATTCATCAGGGATGCCATTATGAGATCCCCTGTGCTGCGTAGGTACGTAGATACCGAAGCATTGGAGATTCTTGATTTATATACGGCGTTAAGGAGGTACAATAGGACCAGGATTCCCTCTAAGAGGCTGATAGATTTTCTTAGAAGTCGGTTAGAGAGACTTAGGGCGACGGTTAGGTTGAGGAAAGGTGTTGACGTCGAAGAAGCAGATGAACTGGGGCGGTTAAATTTAGAAATTAGAACTCTTGGGGAGATACTAAGTAAACAGGAAGCTATCTAGCCAGTATTCTAACCATGGACGGTTGTTCGGTATCTTCAACTTTGATATACTCTAGCAATGCCCTCATCCTCTCTCACATTTAACTCTTATCAAAACACTGCCAAGAAAACGGCACTTTACAGCGCTGTTGATGTTCCAGCTTTAGTTTATTTAGCATTAGGCCTTGCAGGTGAGACTGGCGAGATAGTAGATAAGGTCAAAAAGCTCTTTCGAGACAAAGCAGGCAAGCTCGATGAGGCTACCAAGCAGGCGCTTATAAAAGAGCTAGGAGATCTGTTGTGGTATATCTCAGAATTTTCAAGGCAGCTTGGAGTATCTCTAGGCGATGTGGCCCACCAGAATCTCTTAAAGATTAAAGATAGAAAAAAACGAGGTAAGCTTCGCGGTCAAGGCGATGACAGGTAGATACGTAGTCAATCTGCCGATTCATTCAGGTAAGGCTCCACGGTGGCTGTTTGAGAGAATGGTGAGTTTAGCTGAACAGATTTTAATTATTATTGCCGAAAGCTTCTCCCCTACCGAGATACTAAATAGACTTGCGGATCCTTGGTGGTTTCAAGCCTTGGGTGGAATACTGGGCTTTGATTGGCACTCTTCTGGCCTTACCACCACTACAGCAGGGGCTTTAAAAGTAGTCCTAGATAGGATAGGGCCTGAGCTTGGAATATTTGCAGCAGGAGGCAAAGGTAAGACTTCTCTTAAGACTCCGGAGCATATAAGGCAGAGTGTCGAGAGGTACGGTCTTAATGTTGACGCAGAGAAGTTGGTTGATACAAGCAGAGTGGTTGCAAAGATCGATAATGCACTTGTTCAGGACGGTTATACCTTGTACCATCACTTCTTTGTTTTTGACAACCAAGGCAGGTGGATTGTTATCCAGCAGGGCATGAATCAGAATGCTCGTTACGCTAGGCGATATCATTGGCGGTTTGATAACAAGATCCTTAATAATGACAAAGCAAGGATAGTAGCTCCGTTTAAGCTATCTAGGGTTTTAAATCTGGTATCAAGTACCAGCGCTTCAACTCGGGAGTTCATTTTAGAATTTATCAGATCTTATCCAGACGTTGCAGTGGGTGTGTATAAAAAGATGCTAGAGGATGTGCGAGAGATTAATTTTCCGAGGAGGGAGTACATTGTTCCAAGCTTAGATATAAAACCAGAGAATCTGTACAAAATTCTGGTAAAAACTTATGAAGCTCACCCTAGGGATTTTTATGAGCTAATTAAGATAAGGGGGGTTGGTCCTAAAACATTTAGAGCTTTAGCTTTGGTGGGTGAGCTGGTGTATGGCACTGAGGTTTCATGGAGAGATCCAGTGAAGTTTACCTATGCTCATGGAGGCAAAGACGGCCATCCTTATCCAATAAATAGGGAAGATTATGACAGGACAATTCAGATTCTTGAAAAGCTGGCGAGCAAATTAAAGGACAAAAGAGCGAGAGGTAAGGCAAGGCAGTTGCTGTTGGGCTTGGGGGAGGGGTAGAGGATAGGGGCGTTAAGCGAAAATCGAAGAAAGTCGATTTTCGCTTAAGACCCCGCGAATTGTTATTCTTATGGCTATTTTAAATCTTGATGTTGAGAGCGCCATTTCGATACCGTGGGTAAGGCAACCTACTTAAGGGGGTGAGGTAAAACGTGATGCTAACATAGTTTGCCTCACTCTCAATAGAGCCTTTTGACTTGAGTGGTAGCAGGTTTGTGTTAAGCCTTGGAATAATCGATATACCTGCGTATGTAGTCTATATCGATTTTAAATTTGGGTTTCATGTGTTTGTATTTTCCGGCGATGGCCAAAATACCTTTAGAAGGGTGTTTTGAGGTACGGCTCTTGTCTTTGTGGCTTGGAGGCGTTTTTCTGAGGGCTTTCTTAGATGTTCTTCGAGCTTGGCTCATTTTGAAACTGAGCTTAAGATTATTACGTTTTACGAGAACTTCTTCTTTAAGTATACCCTATCTCCATGCTAAAATCCTTCATGCCTTTTTTATCAAACACAATAGCCCCTGAAACAGCTACTCTGAGGGCTAAAATTAAAAGCCTGGTTGAGGGTGCCAGCAAAAAATTAGGCTATCCTGCCATTGAGGTTGAGATAACTTATCCTAAATACGAGAACTTCGGCGATTATTCAACAAACTATGCCTTAAGTATTGTCAAGCACATAAAGCAAAACCCACGTGAGGTTGCGAAGAATCTAGCAGAGGTAATCAGCCAGGACTTGCCAGAGTTTATTGATAGGGTTGAAGTCGCAGGTCCAGGTTTTTTGAACTTTTATTTAAATTACAAAAATGCCATAGAATATGGTTATTCTTTTCCAAAGATTGCACTCAACACCAAAGATAAAATTGTTGTAGAACACACTTCGGTTAATCCTAACAAGGCTCTGCATGTGGGGCATATAAGAAACGCTGTTTTGGGCGATACGATCGCTAGGTTGCTACATGTCTTTTTCAAGAAGATAGAGGTCCAAAATTACATTGATGACACTGGTCTTCAGGTGGCAGATACTACTGCAGCGCTTCATAGATATGGCGAAAATATACCCCGGGGGGTATTATTTGACGACTATTGTTGGGACATCTATGCTCGTTTTCATAGAGAATTAAAAGATCCAGAGAAATCACAAGAGCTTTCCAAGCTTAGAGAAAAGATTCTACATCAAATAGAAGCACATTCTGGGGAATTTTTTAAGCTGTCTCAGAAAGTAGTAAAACAGATTCTAGATCATCATCTTGCTGAGCTATCGTCGCTTAACATAGCCTATGACCTTTTAGTTTACGAGAAAGACATCATAGCTTTTAAGCTCTGGGAGAGCGCATTTGAGATTTTGAAGGCTTCAGGTAAGCTAAGGTATCACAGCGATGGTAAGTACAGGGGCTGCTGGGTGTTTGAAAGCAAAGCTATGCCTCCGAAGATATTAGTAAGAAGCAACGGAACTAAGGTGTACACCGCCAAAGATATAGCCTATCACCTGTGGAAAATTGGAGCTTTAGATGTTGATTTCTTATACAAGCCGTGGGATGGGACCTTGTATCAAAATCCTCAGCTTTATCAGACTTCAAAGGATGGCAAGGCTTACCCCGATCGCTTTGGTAGGGCTTCAAAGGTGATCAATGTTATTGATTACAGGCAGAGTTATCCCCAGCAAGTGGTAAGGGAGGCGGTAGAGGAGATAGTTGGTAAAAAAGATCTTATCTATCACCTGGCTTATGGGGTGGTCTCTTTGTCGAAAGATACAGCAGCTATGCTTGGAGTAGATGTCAGCGATGGTAAAAATTCCTATGCTATGTCCGGAAGAAAAGGGATAGGGGTAAAGTCTAAAGATCTTTACAAGAAGGTAAAGCAGACTATTGTAGAAAAAGTTAAACAATCTGGAGCGGATGTGAGCCAGATAGATGTAGATGCCATCACAGTAGCCGCGATCAGATACGAGATGGTAAAGTATACAGCCCAGAGAGATATGGTATTTGATATAAATCAAGCCACGCAGTTTGTGGGAAAGAGCGGGCCGTATCTGCAGTATTCGTACGTTAGAGGGCTTAATATCTTGAGAAAGTTCACATCTACTCAGAATCCATCTATTAGCTGGAAAGACTATGCATCAGGGTCAGATTTTCTGCAGGTGGATTTTAGCGCATTAGAAAAGGCGCTGGTAGCTACAATGGCCAGGCACTCAGAGGCTCTATATGACGCAGTCTCAGAACTAGAGCCCGTGATTTATGCGGAATACGCTTTTTATTTGGCTTCGGTTTTTAATAGCTTTTATGAAAAACACAGAATCTTAAGCGAGAAAGATGAGAAGGTAAGGCGCATACGTCTTGGTCTGGTGGCGATGTTTTTAGAGCATATGGGAAGGGTTTTAGATCTTTTGGGTATTCCGAGAGTTGAGAGGATGTAGCCTGTAGGGCTGTAGCCAGAGTCAATTTTGCCCGTCTTGTGGAGCATGTTATTTTTATACTAGTTGGAGGATCTACCAGTGGATGATTCCAAACAGGGGGCGTGGCAACTTTCTAGAGGCATGGGCAAGAATCGACTTTTTACGATTCTTGCCCATGCCTCTCACACCCACTCTTTCCCACACTTAAGACAAACAAGTCGGGCGTTGTATTCTGAGATAAGTTTACCTGTTTGCGGATTTTTCTGCTTTACGGGGATTAGCTTAAGTCCAATAGGCCCTCCGCAGAGAGGACATTTACCTGTCCGAACCTCTGGAGGTGCGGTTTTTAAAAGCTGCCTGACTTCTGGTGCCTGAAGGTTAAGGGGAATAACATATACAGATGGTTGAGATTCAGACAGGATCATCTCTTTTATCTTTTCAACCACCTGCAGCAGTGTAGTATCAGCCTTGATCAGAAACATATCTGCTCCCATCTCGTAGGCTTTTTGAATGTCTTCAGGGGCTCCCAGGTTACTTAAAATTATTATCTTAGGCCTGTAGGTAGATGTGTATTCTCTGAGGGCTTTAAGAGCCGCCCAACCGTCCATCTCTGGCATTAAGATATCCAGCAGAATAATCTGTGGTCTTTCTTTGATAGCTTTGACTATTCCCTCTTCACCATTTGAGGCTGTGATTACATTAAAGCCAAACTTCTTAAGTACGAATTCGTATTGATATCTAACATCACTGTTGTCTTCTATGATTAAAACTTTATACTTTGCTAGTCTTGGATCTTTAATGCTTTGAGGTTGTACATCTGGGATTCCGCTTGGATCATCTTCCCAATGTGGCTCTGATTGAGGCGCGGGTTGAGCTGTTGGCTCTGGGACTGTGGTAGCAAGTCCTGGTTCTGGAGCAGGTTGAGACAGTGTGGGTTGTTGAGGGGCAGATGGAGTTATTTGGTTGTTAGGTTGTGTAGTATTGGCTTGGGGTGGAGTATTTGGTTGGGGTAGATTCTGAGTTTGTGGGGTTGCTGAAGGGGGTGAAGTAGGTGAAGTTACAGTAGAAGCAGGGGGCGCTGTAGTTTGGGCAGTGTTTTGAGGTGATGTGCTAGAAGGTGCTTGATTTTGAGTAAAGGATGCTAGAGGATCTTGGTTTGTGTCTTCAGGCGGAATGTTTCCACTTAAACCTGGTGGTATTTGGCCCATGAATTATTATTGCAGAAAACATAAGTTGAGTCAAAAACTAGGGGGCTCACGCAAAAATTGAAAAAATCAATTTTTGCGTGAGCCCCCTAAACTTATCATCCTTCTGGCTGTTCTAAATTTCCCGTTGTTGGCGAATGATTTTTCGCTACCCCGCGTAAGGCAGGCTACTTTAGGGCGTGGGGAGAATATGGTATTGACACATTTTGCCCCACGCCCAGGGGTAGAGTCGTACAAACTCCGGTCTTTACGTGTTTATCTGTGTTGCATTCTTAAGCACCCACTCTGGGAGTTTGGTGGGTAGAGCTATATAAAATGTGCTTCCCTTGCCTACTTCACTTTCTACCCATACCCTGCCTCCATGGCTCTCTACTATGCGCTTTACCAGATAAAGTCCTATTCCAGTGCCGTCTGGTCTTACACGCCGTGCGTTTTCAAGGCGTACGAATTTTTTAAACAGCTGATGGATTTTGTCCTTTGGAATACCTATTCCTGTATCTTTAACCGCATAGATTACCCATTGTGGGTTAGGCTGGTAGAGGTATACATGGACATAGCCCTGTTGCGTATAGTGTATTGCGTTATCTATAAGGTTCCCAAAAGCTTCAAAGAGTTTATCTTTATCACATTGGATTGTAAGATTTTTGACATCGCTGGTGATCTCTAGCTTATACTCAAGACGTTTCCGAGCAGCTAGATCTTTGTATTGCTCAAAAACTTCTTGCACTAAGCTAGCTAGGTTTACCGTGGAGATTACGAGCTTAAATTTACCTCGCTCTAAGCGGCTGCTTTGGAGGATGTCGGTGATTAGGTTGGCAAGGCGGGTCATCGCCTGGCGGATGCGGAGCAGGAATTTTTGTTGCTCAGCGGTAAGTGGGCCTGCTGCTCCGGATAGGATCATATCCACGTAGTTTTTAACTATTGAGATGGGGGTTCTTAATTGGTGGCTGGCGATGGAGATAAACATGGTTTTTGCCTCATCTGATTCTTTTACAGCCTGATACATAGTTTCAAGCTTGGCTAGGGTTTGTTTGAGTTTGAGGTTGGCTTCGGCGAGTTCTTGGGTGCGGAGTTTAACGGTTTGCTCGAGGCGTTGGTTGTAGGTTTTGATTTGTTCATATAAGAGGGCTCTTGATAGGGCCGTGCTCATAATCTTGAGGAAATCTTTAAGGAATGCTAGATCTTTAGTGGTTAATACGCTGTTATTAAGGGGTTTGGAGAAAAGAATCGCGAATTTATGGTTCTCAACTTCAAAAGGGAGAATAGCTGCAATTCTATTTTTGACCAGCCAGTGATAAATTGGCTGTAAGGATTGATCTGTGGAGGTATAAACATCTACAGATAAGAGCAGTTTAAATTCCGAGGAAAATAGAGAGTTAAAGTTTTCTTTAGGCAGTGAAAGCTCTTCAATCGGTAAGATGTCTATATTTTCGAAGGGTAGCCTCTTTTTTAACAATTTTCGGGCTGTTTCGAAGACTTCTTCTCTATCTATCTTCTTTGCGAATTCGAGGTAGAGGGCTTCTATGCTTTCGCTTCTTCCTTTTGTTATTTGTTTTTTTGCAAGATTGAACAGTTCTAAAGAAATTACAGCTATACTTGCAATTCCGCTATCACTCAAGATGGATGATCCAACACTAAAGAGTTTTAGAATGAATGTAAGTGTCAGTATCTTAAGAAAGATTTCTCCTAGCTTTTTTAAAATTGCATCTAGAGGCAAGAAAATTGTTGTTTTAGAGAATAGATTGGTTAAAAAGAGCCATAGAAATAAGGGTATTACGCCGAGCGAAGAATATTTTGAACTGTGGGTGTAAAGAGGGAGTGCTACATTTGTAAAGGATACACCTATTACGGCTAGGATAGTTATGAGTAGAAACCACGTCGTTCTAGTGATATTTAAGGCAAGGGCCAGAGATTTAGTTTTTAAGGAAATTTTTCTTATATAAATGTAGAGGACTATTGCTGCTATAATGGGTAAGAATACAGAGACAAGATAGAAGGGGTAGAGCGGCCCATGGACTACATTGTTATAGGTATGCATCCACACCAGTTTTTCTATTACCTCGTGGGTAAATAGTATGAGGAAAGTGGATGCAATTGTGGTAAAAAAGATTAGGTTTTTTAGAAAGAGAAACCATTTTGGGAGAAGTTCCTTTTTGGGCACTTTAAAGGTGAGTAGTTTTTCTAGGAAGATAAAGACGAAAAGGGAGGTATACATTGGGGCGAGAAAGGCGAGTTGATTGACGATTAGTACTAGGGTTCCGGGGGGACCAAGATCGGCCATTTTGAGAGATAAAATCCATAAAAGGGATATTAAGGAGAGAATCGTGGAGAAGGTGTTAAGGGGACTCCTTTTTCGATAGTAGTAGGTATAAAAAGCTTGTAAGGCGAATAGGAATAGGCTTATTAGCCAGACAATATCAACCCAGGAGATCAGTCCCATTAGACATTATAGCATCGACATTTATCCCCGATGTTTATTTTTTTTACTTCCTGTGGGCTTTAATACGCTCTTCAAAACCTGGGGCAAGGCGCATACAGCTATCCCCGTGTCTATAACAAAAATAGGAGGAGGATCCATTATATTATCGTCAAAAGACGCAGGCATATACGCAACAGGTTCTAGTCTTCTGATTGCATCTTGATGATTTCCAAGTAGATTTTCTGCATACTTCGCAAACCAGGGGGTGTCGGTTGTAAAGATAATAACCGGAGCTTTGGGAAATCGGGAGATTATTTTTCTTAGGGGGGTGAGGCCATCCGGGTAGAGCCTCGATTCTTTCCTTGGTTTTCTAGACGACTTCGCACCTTCTCCGGTAAGATTATAGGGATCTGTTCCCCAAGGTGCGAATTCCTCTGTGTTGGCACTTATCTTTGTTAGACTTGCATGGACAAGCATCCTAAGTATGTCTCCAGGGGTCAGGGCCTTTTTGACAAGACGAGAAAGAAGAGCCCTAGATGGGGTTTTTAAATGACCATTCGACGAGGTCTGTACACGTATAGCAACTACTTGAGACCATTCCCAAGACGCTCTCTGGAGCAAGGTTAATTCTTTTATGAGTGTTGGGGTTAGACGGTCGGGGTTTTCAAGTGGTTTATGATGTTGGGCTGCCCAGGCAATTACCGAGGGTAGTAGAGGGAGTTTATACTTGGCTATGATATTTTTAAGTTGCTCAATCCTTGGTTTCTGTCCTTCGGGGAGGGACATGGAGTCTAAAACGTGGGCAATAGCCTTGTCGGCTTGGTTAGGAGGTAAAGGCGAGAGTACTCTGGCACTCCCCACGGGGAGGCGGTATGTTCGTTTTTCGCCACTTTCTTTTAAGGTAATGGAAGTATATGCTACAAAATTTTGTGCAGTTGTTCTCCATGGATCCTGTCGGAGCTTTCCGTTGGTTTCAGGAAGGAAACCAGACTCTGTGTACACGCGTTCTACGAGTGCTAACCTCAGTTGATCTGCTATGCTATTGGTTGCTACTTGTCTGACTTTGATTTTAGGATTAGGGGGGATTGTAACCTCTTTGGGTAGCTGTAAGGTGAAGTGAAATGGCGGCTTGTTCCCTCGCCGATGAAGTCCGGAGGCCAGCCAACCGGTGAAAACCTTAAGATGTACGAAAGGATTGGAATGAGGTTTCCATTTCGTCTCAGCTGTGTCACTGGACGGTGGGTGGACTTCATTGGCTGTTGAGTTTGTCGCTTTTAGGCTAGATATCAGGGGATCGACTTCCCGATGAAGCTCTTGTTTGAGGCGCCCTGGGTTTCTCCAATGTGATTTAGCTATTCCAAACATCCTTTTACCCAATGTTAATATACGACCCGCGTTCCATTCCTCGAGTATCTGAGGGTTGAGCCAAAGGTGTGCTAGAAAATAGTTGCCTACATAAGGAAGATACGAAAGGAGCATACCTGAAATAATTCTGTCGAGGGGACCAGGTGATTTTGAATTTTCTCCATCTGGGGAATATCGCCATGACAGGGGGGCTGCTGTAAGTGCCCTTATGATAGCCCCTGGGGTTGGAATAGGAGTAAAGAGGGAGAAAGGGAATGGTATGGCGTATGCAATAGCCTGAAGCGATAATGTTATTCCCGCAAGGATTCGGAGAATTTCTTGCGTGTCTTTCCCCTTTGCGATATTAAGAAGATATCTACCGCCCTTGAAATCTAAGATGGCGCTTGTCGCCATGAAAAGAAGGGCCAAAGTAGATGCTGTAACCGGCTCTTTCTTAAGGTCACGAAGTTGGTTTTTAAACCTTTCGGTCAAGGTTCCCTTGGCTTGTTCGAGTGTGGTTCGGGCGGATTCTATTGGTGAATGTGGCGTGCCTTCGGGGGGGGCAGGAGGGGAGGAGAATTTTTCAATGATGTTGAGTAACCCCACTTTTGGTATATAGTATAAAGTTATAGGACATCTTATTTTAACATAGGGGTTTGGGCACTCATAATAGAGGAGGAAGATTCAGACTGCTTAGGTCTGCGGCGCCCTTCCCCACTTGCGCTATAATCCTCTATGACTCTAATTGACCTTCTAGAACAGCTTTCAAAATTGCGCCTTAAAAGCGACGAAAAGGCGCTTCTTAAAAAACAGCTTCCTGAGATAATAGAGTACGTATCACGCATCAAAAGCCTAAAAACAGAAGGTGTAAAGCCTACGTTTCACACAAGTACCGGATCGGTTTCGTTGCGTAGCGATACTATTAAAAGGGATAGGAGACTGCGACTTAATGGTAAATATTTCAACATTAGCACCAAGCAAAAGGATTATTTTATAGTAGATAAGGTTCTATGAAGGCTAGAGATGTCGCTTTGTTAAGTCTAAAAGACACTCTAGAAGTGCTGCGATCCGGTGATGTTTCACGCAGCGAAATTCTTAACTCTTATTACTCCCGAGTACAAAAACTCGCCAAACCTCTAAATGTTTTTATTACTCCCCCCGATCTTGCAGCTCTAACCGATGGCTCTGTGTCTTTGCCAGAGGCACAGCAGTCCACTGATGAGCCTGCCTTAGCCGACTCTCCAGATGCCTCTTCTAAGCGGCCTCTAAAAAAATCCGAGGCCCAAGGTACAAAACGCCCTGGAGAGGCTTCTTCTGGCCAACTTTTTGGAATCCCTGTTTCTTTTAAAGATAACTGGCTGGTAAAAGACACAAGAACCACGGCAGGAAGCAGAGTCTTAGAGAACTTTATTGCTCCATATACAGCCACAGCAGCAGAAAGACTCTTAAGGGAAGGGGCCGTAGTATGGGGTAAAACAAATATGGATGCATGGGGGCACGGCTCAAGTGGCGAAAATAGCGATTTTGGCCCAACCCTTAACCCGTGGGATACCCGATACACTCCAGGTGGTTCTTCTAGCGGTTCTGCAGTCGCAGTTGCAGCAGATCTTACCCTTGTTGCGACCGGTACAGATACGGGTGGTTCTATCAGACTCCCTGCTGCATATACTGGAGTAGTTGGCATCAAGCCTACCTACGGAAGAGTCTCCAGGTACGGCATAGTCGCAATGGCAAGCTCTACGGACTCAATCGGCCACCTTACCAAAACAGTTTGGGACGCTGCTTATGTCCTTTCAATTACAGCAGGTAGGGACAAATATGACGCTACAACCTCTGATAAACCCGTGCCAGCGTATCATGAGGGCCTTAGACAGTTTGATCCTTCTAGCTTAAAAGTAGGTGTAATAAGCGAATTTATGGGGGAGGGGATAGATGAAGATGTACTCTCTGCCACAGAAAAGGCAATCTCTAAGCTTAAAGAGGCATCGGCTCAGGTAGTAGAGGTGAGCATTCCGGAGACAAGGTTCGGTATCGAGATGTATTACATCCTTATGAGTGCAGAGGTAGCCTCTAACCTTGCGCGTTATGACGGCGTCAGATACGGAAGAGACAGAACCTATTTTGGGATGGAGGCAAAGCGCCGCATAATGTTGGGTACTTATGTGCTTTCAGATGTAATCCCAGGTAAAGGGCTCGAGACAACTTATGCTAAGGTTGCTATGGGCCGCACTTTATTGGTCGAAGCATTCAAACGTGCCTTCGAAAAGGTAGATGTTTTGATAACCCCGGTTGCTCCAACTTTGCCTTTTAAGCTAGGAGAATTAATAGATGATCCTTTGAAGATGTACATGGGAGATCTGCTTACGGTTCCGGTAAGCATCGCTGGCTTGCCTGCCCTAGTTGTTCCTACGGGAACTGCAAAAAACGAAGAAGGAGTATTATTCCCTGCTGCAGTGCAGATAATCGGCCCCTGGTTTAGAGAGGATTTGCTTTTTAAGGTTGGAGCCTTCCTAGAGGATCTATCTGTTCATCAGATCTTAAGGGAGAAATTAGATAAAGAGTTTGGCCTATGAGCTTTGTAGAGAGCCTGTATCAAGAGTACGAATTAATAGTAGGTCTTGAAGTGCATGTTGAGTTAAGGACCAAGTCAAAGATGTTTTGCGAGTGTCCTGCGTACCATTTTGGGGTTGCCCCGAATACGAATGTGTGCCCTGTGTGCTTGGGGCTTCCTGGGGCTTTGCCTGTGCCAAACAGGAAGGCTCTAGAATGGACAATGCTTATAGCAGATGCTTTAAACTGCAAGATCAATACTTATCAGCAGTTTGATAGAAAGCATTACTTTTATCCAGATCTGCCCAAAGGGTATCAGATTACCCAGTTTTATTTCCCAGTTGGGGAACATGGTTTTGTTAAGCTAGGAGACAAAAAATTTAGAATTCGCAGGGTGCACCTGGAGGAAGATACAGGAAAGCTCATACACGAGGGAGACAAGAGCTTGGTTGATTTCAATAGATCAGGAGTGCCCTTGGTTGAGATAGTTACAGAGCCAGATTTTAGAGATCCAGCTGATGTAAAGGAATTTCTTAAGCTTTTGCATCTTACAGTAAAGTATCTTGGGGTCTCAGATGCAGATTTAGAAAAGGGAAGTATGCGTCTTGAGCCTAATATCTCTGTGCGGAAAAAGGGTGAAACCAAGATGCCGTCGTATAAGGTTGAGGTTAAGAACATTAATTCGTTCAACTTTGTGGTAAAAGCAATAGAGTATGAATTTGCTCGTCAGGCTAAGCTTTTAAGGGAGGGCAAGCCAGTAGCCCAGGAAACTCGGGGATTTGATCCTGCAACAGGAAAAACTTTGCCGCAGAGGAGAAAAGAAGTAGCTACAGATTACAGGTATCTGCCGGACCCTGATATTCCTCCAGTGAAGTTCAGCAGGCAAGAGATAGATCAGATAATCTCTAAGCGCCCTGAATTGCCACAAGAGAGATTTAACCGTTATCGTAAGTTAGGTATTCGCGAAGATGCAGCGTGGTTTTTAGTTTATAACAAAGAGCTGGCAGACAATTTTGATAAGCTACTTACCAAAGAACCCGGGCTTGATTTTAAAGGCCTTGCTGTATTTTTGGCTAATACGCCTGAGAAAAAGCGCAGTTTGCCATTTGACAGGCTAGTAGAAGAGTTTAAAGCTAGCCGTCAGAAGGAAACTTTAGACGAGCAGACAATTGCCAAGATAGCAGATGAGGTGATAGAGCAGAACCCAAAGGCCGTGCAGGACTATCTAAATGGTAAGCAGAACGCAATTCAATTTTTGCTCGGGCAATTTATGCGCAGGGTTCGGAAGAGAATCGATGTAGGCCCGGTTATTACGTATCTGAGAAAAAGACTCGATGGTATGAGGGAAGGTTAAGGGCGGGGGCAAAAATCGGCTTTCCCGATTTTTGCCCCCGCCTCTTCTCAAAAGTATCCTTCCTCCGGTCGTTTTAAATCATCCTTTTGTAGGCAATCTCCCTTTACTACAGGGAATAGGGCTCTTTTGGGGTTTAAGGCAAAATATGGAGATATAACATGTTGTCCTGCGCCTCTCTTTATCGAACGTTTTGGCACAATTTGTGATAAAATCCCTAATGTCCGTTAAATATCTAGCAGACAAAGAGATAGGTGACCTTTCATTAAAGGAAGCTCTTTGGGCATATTGGGAATATTTTAAGTTTTTGTATAGGGCCTTAGGATTTTGGCTTAGCTTGGTGTATTTGTTGATTCAAGTTTTTGGAGCTTTGATCCCTATAGCCGTGGGTTACGCCATGGCGCAATTGATTAATATACTAACGCAACCTAATGACCCAGCTAAGGTCTGGTTTTGGTTCTGGGTTTTGGCGGGAATAGCTGTCTTATCTACTATATTCGAAGGACGTTTTGCACTCGGTAAGCTTATTCAGGAGACTGTAGGGGAGAAAGTTGAAATTTTCGCTCACTATTTGTGGGAGAAGTTGCTGCTGTCTTCTCCTGCTGCTGTGTTAGAGAATTCTGAGTTCGTAAAGGTGGTAGAAAGAGCAAAACGAGCTGTGGCTGGTGGATGGTTGAATCACTATATGTCAGAAGTTATGTTTCAAGTTCGAACCTTAATAACAGTATTTACTTTGGTAGGGGTTTTAGTGTGGAAATTCCCAGGCATAGTACTTTTGGCAATTATAGTAGGCCTCTTGTATGGTTATGGGAGCTATAAGTCTATTACATTGAGAAATAAAATACACGAGAGAAATCGATACCTGGAGCTCGCCTCTACCTGGGCCCTGTCAGACCTAAGAGGGCCTTCTCGTTTTAGTGTAATAAAGTACTTTGGTTTAGCAGACAGTCTACTAAAGAAGTTCAGTTTCGGTATAAGTCTAGATTGGGTCGTATGGCGCGAAAGCTTTGTGTTTTTTGCCAAAAAATATCTAGCTCCCCTTAAGGTAGTTTATAATGCCGTTGACCTTGGAATACTGGTGTACTTGATCCGCCAGGTTTTAAGAGCTGGTTTGAAGGTGGGTGATTTTTCGTTTTATTACAATAGTTCTACTTCATTGATGAGCAACCTTGCTAGTGTGGTAACCTCAGCCGGTTACATGTTTTCTGAGAGTTATTACCTTTTTCTTTACTTCAAGCTTGTGAACGGGGAGGTAAGCAAAGAAGTCCTACAGAAGGCATTCAAAAAATCGAAATTACCAGCCGAACAGATAAAGATCAGAAACAGCGATCTGGGAAAGGTAAAAGTTTCTTCGCTTAAAGGTGCAGATATAGTAGCGAAGAGGCTAAGCTTTAGGTATCCTTCTGGGAAAAAGCAAGTGCTTTCGAATATCAATATTAATATCCCTTACGGTGCCAATATAGCGATTGTAGGAGAAAACGGTGCTGGGAAAACCACGTTGCTTAAACTGATTCTCGGCGCTTATCCTACCTATCAAGGCTCGCTTAAGATTAAAGATACAGAGGTCTATAAGTACGATCAACTGAGCCTAAGCAAGCGTTTTAGTGTGCTGCCCCAGCAGATTGTGAGGTTCCCCTATCTTACTGTAGGTCAAATGATTAGGCTTGACTACGAGGCTGCAAAAGACGCAGATACAGAGTTTACTTTAGAGCATATGTACATCGACGCTGCGTTCTCAAGCAATAAAGAGAAGCGCAAGGTATTAAGAGACTTGTTTTCTGGGAAGATCAAAGACCTGTATCGAGATTTCTTTTTAAAGAAGAAATGGAATGTAGATCCAGACAAAGATCCTAAGCTTATAGAAGTGACAAAAAAGGTCGGAATGTATGA
>WFZK01000009.1 GCA_015489595.1 Candidatus Dojkabacteria bacterium
ACTCACGGGCCAAAGTTCTTACATGACCCCTTGAGTCGGTCTTAACTACCTTCTCCACCACAGCAGATTCAGGCCCTAGGTTCTTGTAGACCCACAAAACTTTCTCAGGATTGATTCTAAACCTCACGGTGTATTTAATATGCACAGGCTGCCCATCTTTGGTGGTAGTATCTACAGGATAATCAGTGTAGTCTGCATTCGACTGCTCAGGATAAGAACTGGTTTCATAGGTAAGCAATCGAGTGTCATATCTGTATACCCTATCAACTACTGGAACAATAAAATGTACTCCTGGATCAAGCTTGCCTTTAAGCGAACCAAGTCTTACAAGTACCCCAACCTCTACCGGCTTAATTACCTGGATAAAACTTAAGGGATTAATAAATAAAATAAGCACTATGATGGCGATAAGAATAGCCCAAAGATTTACCTTTTTCTTCATATAGACGTAATTATTAACAGCTTATACCTTACTTTAAGATAACAGAAATTGTTCAGTTTGGCAACCGGATTTGCTGGGACGCAATCGACATTTACGATTTCGTCCCAGCAAATCCTGAAAACGAAACCTCTCAACCAATGGGGTTGCGCATTAACATCATCTTTGGACCACAATCCCAGAGAAAGATTCATCACCTCCAAACAAAGACGTTTCACACCGGGGAAACGCTTTAATTGGCATATTGAGAAATACCTCGACTAGAAGGAGCTACTAAGAAAGATGACAAACCCGAACCTTTAGCTATATAATTCTACACATGGAGATAGAAATCAGAGCAAAGGTAGAAGACCTAAACAAAATTAAAAATACCTTATCCCAATTAGGAGCTAAATTAGTCAAAAACGTACGTCAAACAGATCGATATTACGGAGCCATATGTCTATACAAAAAACTAGACTACACTTTTCTACTGAGAGTAAGATATCAAGGGAACAAAGCTTTCCTTACTTATAAAGGCGCAAAACAGAAAAAACCAGGAATATGGGAAGAGTACGAACTCCCGCTCTCTCAGCCTGCTGAGCTGGAAAAGATGCTAAAAGAGATGGGCATGGATCTCGTGGTAGAAGTTAACAAATACAGACTAGAATATATCCTTGATGAATTTACCATCTGCTTAGACACCATTAAGGAACTTGGGACGTTTATTGAGGTAGAGTTGCAAGCAGGCGACCGCATTCCTTCTAAACAAGTCAAAACCAAATTGCAGAGATTTCTAAAAACTCTTGACATTAAAGAAGAAAATCTTATACATCATGGCTATGTGACTCTGCTCCTTCGAAAACACAAAACCCCTTACTCAGAATATATAGTCAACTGACTCACCCCTTCACTACCCCCATCGGATAAAGCACATAAGCTACATCAACCAGATCTCTCTGATAACGAATAACCTCATCTATATCTTTGTAAACAAACCTGCTCTCTTCTGCTATATCATAAAGCTTTTTCTTTGCTATTTTTATTCCCAACCTCTCCATGTCAGCCAAAACCTTATCCTTCGGGATCTTTCTTAATGCCTCCTTTCTTCCCATAACTCTACCGGCTCCATGCGAGCAGCTCATAAAGCTCTTTTTTGCGCCCTTACCCTTTACTATGTAACTTTTCGTCCCCATGCTTCCAGGGATTATCCCCCACGATCCTTTGCCTGCATAAGTCGCGCCCTTTCGGTGCACAACCACTGTTTCACCGAAATGCTTTTCAATACTAGCATAGTTGTGATGAACATCTATCTCTAGCTTAAAATCAACTCCCGGAAATAGCCTGTGAAACACCGATTTAATCGTATTCATCATGGTCTCTCTATTAGCCTTAGCATAAGCCATAGCAAATTCCATTGCCTCCCAATATTCTTGGCCCAATTGGCTATCTAGTGGTAAAAACGCTAATTCTAAGCTAGGATATCCAGGAGCATATTTTGAGGCAAGGGTAAACTCCCTAGCTTTTCTATAGTAAAAATCAGCGATTCGCTTCCCGAGATTCCTTGAGCCACTATGGAGCATAACCCAGACTAGGCCATCGGTGTCATACTGAATCTCAATAAAATGATTACCGCTCCCCAGTGTGCCGAGTTGTTTTTTAGCTCGCTTAAGAGCCTTTTTAACAACCTGGATGTCCGGAACGCTAGAGAATATTTTATGCTTCTGCGCCGAAGGGTACCATTCAAAACCCGTAGGCACCGCATTTAGAATAGCATACAACAGATCATCTAATCTGCGCTTTACCTGATCTTTAGAAAGATTTGTTTTAAGAGCCCGCATTCCACAACCTATGTCAACTCCCACAGCGTTAGGAATTACAACGCCTTTAGTGGCCAAAATAGCTCCTATTGGCATTCCAAAACCAACATGGGTATCAGGCATAATAGCAACATGGTGAAAGGCAAAGGGCAAATTGGCCAGATTTTTAGCCTGCTTGAATGCATCTGGCTCAATTTTTTCAATAGGGAGCCAAGCATAAATAGGAACCTTAACGTCTTTGTTGTAAATAACCGGGAAGGTTTGCATGATTAATTATACAAAATAACCTTTAAGGGGCTTACGCAAAAACCGTGAAGGGCTGATCTTCGCGTAAGCTCTCTTGTCCCCTCCCTAATCTCTAGCTGTCGCTAATCATCTCGCGACGAGACAACTCCCACCTACCCGAAAGATATAGTCAGGGTAGAAAATTAGAACAAATGCCGCTTTAAACTATCTCATCCTCTCGTACACAGCCAACTCTGGTTCGTCCAGAGCCTCTAACCAGGCTTTAAGAAAGAGTCTAAG